>CAVLCX010000063.1:0-8268 GCA_963661525.1 bacterium | reverse complement strand
CTGTCAGGGCAATAATCAACTGTACAGTCCTCATCAAACCCAAAATTTCGGGCAGTTTCAACTGAATCAATATTTGCACCCAAAAAGATAAATTCCCATTCGTATTTACTTTTCTGCCTTTCAACCATATTTTTAACCTGATTGGAATTGTATTTTCTGCTTGCATTTTCAAATCCATCGGTAATAACTACAAAAAGTGTTTTATTCGGCACATCGCTTTTTCGCGCATATTTGTGGATATTGCCGATATGATGTATTGCGCCGCCTAAAGCGTCAAGAAGTGCTGTACAGCCGCCTACACAGTATTCATTTTCCGTCATAGGCTTAACATCTTTTATATCCTGCCTGTCGCAAATAACACTTATCTCGCTGTCAAAAAGAACAGTTGAAACAAAGCATTTTCCCTTTTCATCCTTTTGCTTTTTAAGCATAGAATTAAAGCCGCCTATTGTATCTTTTTCAAGCCCTGCCATTGAACCGCTTCTGTCAATAATAAACACAAGTTCAGTTGCTTTTTCTTCTGCTTTCTTCACATTTAAAATTCTCATAATATTCCTCCAAAAATATGCAGATTTATGGGTTCTTAAACCTTACATCGGCATTATAAAGGAAATATTAACTTAATATGTCGCATAAAAAGCGACAAATCAGCAACCCAAAAGCTGCTGGTCAAATTCAAATAAAGCTTCGTTTATTTGAAAGAAATCATATATTTTATTATTTATGAAATATTCAATAATAATATCAAATTTGCTGCTGTGTGAAAGGGCATAGCCGGCTTTAAGCAAAAGTTCGCTTGTTTGCTCAATATCAAGTTCAAGCGCAATTGCAAATGAAATTGCTGTTGCTTTGCTCGGCTTATAATCCGCATTGCTTTTAATTTTTGAAAAAAGCTTTCTGTCTACATTCGCTTTTTTATAACATTCGGGGTCGGTCATACCCTTTTCATCAATTTTGCGAAGAAGCATTTGCGAAAAACTTTCATCAATCATTTTAAGCCTATTTTCAAGATTATTTTGAACAGCCGGCTCAAAGCAAACATCATCATTCACTGCCGCCGGATATGACACATCATCAAAAACAATACTGTTTCTCGGCTCATAATGCTCATCAACATAAGCATCATCAATATATTCCTTAATACTTGAATAAAGCTTTGTGCCGATTTCGTTAAGCTCTTTATCAAATAAAACAACATAAACCGTCATATCATTTTCAAGCAGAAAATCACGAATAGTATCAATCGCAACTTTTAATGCCTGTGCTTTGGGGTATCTGTACACACCTGCGCTTATAAGAGGAAATGCTACTGTTTTAAAACCGTTTTCCTTTGCTGTTGCAAGGCAATTTTTATAACAGGAAGTTAAAAGTTCCTTTTCATTATTATTTCCGCCGTGCCAAACAGGGCCTACCGTATGAATAACATATTTTGCGGGAAGATTATATCCCTTTGTAAGCTTCGCCTGCCCTGTTTTACTGCCGCCGAGAGTCATACATTCTTTCAAAAGGCTTTTACCTGCCGCTTTATGAATAGCACCGTCAACTCCGCCGCCACCCAAAAGAGTGCGATTTGCGGCATTAACTATGGCGTCAACCTTCATCTTTGTAATATCATTTCTGATTATTTCAATCGGCATAATTTACTCCCCATTCTATATAAGATAAGCATATAAAGTCAAACAGGCAGAGCTTTCACCCTGCCTGCTGTAAATAAAATCAATTATTTAATTAAAGATGTACCTGTCATTTCAGCAGGCTTATCAAGTCCGAGCATTTGAAGCATTGTAGGTGCAATATCGCAAAGCTTACCGCCGTCACGAAGTTCTACACCGTCACCGCAGTTAACTGCAACAAACGGAACCGGATTAGTTGTGTGCGCTGTAAACGGTTCACCGTTTTCATCAAGCATTTTATCAGCATTGCCGTGGTCTGCTGTGATAAAGAGATTACCGTTCATTTCAATAACAGCCTCGGCAAGTGAACCAACGCATGCATCAACAGTTTCAACTGCCTTTACAGCTGCCGGAATAATACCTGTATGGCCAACCATATCGCAGTTTGCAAAGTTAACTATAATTGCGTCATACTTGCCGCTTCTTACAGCTTCATTAAGCTTTTGTGATACTTCAGGTGCGCTCATTTCAGGCATAAGGTCAAAAGTAGAAATTTTAGGTGATGCTACAAGAATTCTGTCCTCACCCTCATACTGCTTTTCTTCGCCGCCGTTAAAGAAGAAAGTTACATGAGCATACTTTTGAGTTTCAGCAATACGAAGCTGGGTCATACCGTGCTTTGAAATATATTCGCCAAAAGTATTAACAAGAGTTTCAGGACCGAAAGCAACTTTTACATTCGGCATCTGAGCGTCATATTGAGTCATACATACATAGTAGAGATTGAAAAATCCGTTCTTTCTTTCAAATCCGTCAAAATCAGGGTCTACAAAAGTACGGGTGATTTCTCTTGCTCTGTCAGGGCGGAAATTAAAGAATATAACGCTGTCATCAGCCTTTACTCTGCCCTCGCTGCCGCCGATTACAGTCGGAATCACAAATTCATCTGTAAGATGCTTTCCGTCTTCATCTACGGTTTCATATGAAGCTTTAACTGCATCAACTGCATTATCAGCCTGGATACCCTCACCGTAAACTATTGCAGCATAAGCTTTTTCAACTCTGTCCCAAATATTATCACGGTCCATTGCATAAAATCTGCCCATTACAGACGCGATTTTACCAACACCGATTTCAGCCATTTTATCTTCAAGTTCTGCAAGATATTCAACTGCAGATGCAGGCGGAACATCACGGCCGTCAAGAAGAGCGTGAACATATACATTTTCCACACCGTTGTTCTTTGCCATTTGAAGAAGATGATAAAGATGCTCTGTATGTGAATGTACACCGCCCGGCGAAACAAGGCCGATAAGATGAAGTGCTTTGCCCTTTGCATTATCCATAGCACCTTTAAGTGCAAGATTTTTTTCAGCTTCGCCGTCTTCAAATGCCTTGGTAATTCTTGTAAGCGGCTGATATACTACTCTGCCGGCACCGATATTTGTATGCCCAACTTCAGAGTTACCCATTTGGCCGTTAGGAAGACCTACATCAAGCCCGCTTGCACCGATATATGTCATAGGATATTGCGCCATAAGTCTGTCAAGGTTTGGCTTTTTTGCCATTGCAATTGCGTTACCGTAATCGCTGTCATTTTTGCCATAACCGTCCATTATACATAATACAACAGGTTTTTTCATAAGTTTTCCTCCATATTGTTTTTCACAAAAAGTGGGTATGCCGAAACACACCCACCCATAAATTTATAATTACTTGCTTGCAGCTTTAACAATAACCGAGAAATCCTGTGCTTTAAGTGAAGCACCGCCGATAAGACCGCCGTCAACATTAACTTTTGATGTAAGCTCATCTGCATTCTTGGCATTCATTGAACCGCCGTACTGAATTGTAACTGTTTCAGCTGCATCTGCACCGTAAGCTTCAGCAATTGCTGCGCGAACAAAACCGTTACCCTCATCTGCCTGGTCAGCAGTAGCAGTAACGCCTGTGCCGATAGCCCATACAGGCTCGTAAGCGATAACTACATTCTTAAGCTGGTCAGCAGTTACATTTGTAAGAGCCATTTTTGTTTGATACTTAAGAAGTGTTTCTGTATAACCGAGTTCTCTTTGCTCAAGAGTTTCACCAACACAGACGATTGGCTTTAATCCCTTTTCAAGAGCCTTAAGAGTTCTGAGGTTAACTGTCTGGTCTGTTTCGCCGAAATATGTTCTTCTTTCGCTGTGGCCGATTACTACATATTCAACGCCGAGTTCAAGAAGCATATCTGCTGAAACTTCACCGGTGAAAGCACCGCTGTCTTTAAAGTGAACATTTTCAGCGCCGATTTTAATATTAGAACCCTTTGCAGCTTCAACTGCGGCAGGAATATCAACAAAAGGAACGCAAAGTACTACTTCGCAATCAGCGTCAGTTACAAGCGGCTTCATTTCGTTAATAAGAGCAGTAGTTTGAGCCGGAGTATTATTCATTTTCCAGTTACCTGCAATAATAGCTTTTCTTAAATCCTTTTTCATTATGTTTTACCTCGTGAAATAAATATATTAGTCTTTATCCTGAAGTGCGCAAATACCAGGAAGGTCCTTACCTTCAAGGAATTCAAGTGATGCGCCGCCGCCTGTTGAAATGTGGCTCATCTTATCAGCAAAGCCAAGCTTTGTAACAGCAGCAACACTGTCACCGCCGCCGATGATTGAAATTGCGCCTGAATCAGCAACAGCCTTTGCAATGCTGATTGTACCTGAAGCAAAGTTTTCCCATTCAGAAACACCCATAGGGCCGTTCCAAATTACTGTGCCTGCACCCTTAATTGCATCTGCAAACATTTCCTGGGTTTTAGGTCCGATGTCAAGTCCCATCCAGCCGTCAGGAATTTCGTCGCTGTTTACGATTTGTGATTCTGTATTTTCATCATATTCCTTACCAACCTTGTTATCAACAGGGATGAGGAACTTAACGCCCTTATCTTCAGCAGTTTTCATCATTTCGCCTGCTTTTTCAACCCAGTCAGCTTCAAGGAGTGAATCACCGATGTTGTGGCCGAAGTACTTCATAAATGTGTAAGCCATACCGCCGCCTACGATGATTGTGTCGCACTTGTCAATAAGGTTTTCGATTACACCGATTTTATCTGAAACCTTTGCTCCGCCGAGGATTGCAACAAGAGGTCTTTTCGGGTTAGCGAGTGCGCCGCCCATAAATTTAATTTCCTTTTGAATAAGGTAGCCGCAAACTGCAGGTAAGTATGAAGCAACACCTGTTGTTGAGCAGTGAGCTCTGTGTGCAGTACCGAATGCGTCATTTACAAAAATATCAGCAAGAGAAGCAAGCTCCTTTGAGAAGTTTTCTTCATTCTTTGTTTCTTCAGCTCTGTATCTTACATTTTCAAGAAGCATTACTTCGCCGTCTTTAAGTTCACTTGCCATAGCCTTTGCATTAGCACCTACAACTTCAGGGTCTTCGGCAAGCTTAACTTCAACACCAAGATACTCTGAAAGTCTTTTAGCAACAGGAGCAAGGCTGAATTCAGGCTTGTATTCACCCTTTGGTCTGCCGAGATGTGAGCAAAGAATAACTTTTGCACCGTGCTCCATCAAATACTTAATAGTTGGAAGAGCAGCTACAATTCTCTTATCATTAGTGATTTCACCGTCTTTAAGCGGAACATTGAAGTCACAGCGAGCAAGAACTCTTTTACCGTTAACATCAATGTCTTCAATAGTCTTTTTGTTTAAAGCGTCCATTGTTTTTACCTCTCATATATTTAATAATGATTATAAATAATTTTAACCGATAACAATTATATATTATTTTGCTTTGTAATGCAAGATATTATTACCATTTTGGCAATATTACCAAGTTTGTTTATTTTTTAACAATGTTTATATATAAATTTGCGAAAAAATAAGAGAATTCCGTTTTAAATCTGCTTACTTTTGATTTTTTGAGCAAATCTGATGACTGCTTTTACAAGCTCACTCAAAACAACAACGCTGAAAGCAAGAGCAAATATCTTTAACCACATATTAAGTGCAAGCGGCACAGTACCGAAAAATGCGCCTGCAAATTGAATAATTAAAATTTGAAGAACAAAAGTGCAGCCTACAACGCCGAGCATAAGCTTGTTTTTAAACAAATGCTTAAATATTGTTTGGCTGTGAAGTTCACGGCAATTAAATGCATTAAAGAGCTGGAATAAAACAAAAAGAGTAAATAAAACAGTCCTCATTTCATTCTGCCCTGCTGCAAGGAAATTGAAACGATATTGGCAAAGGAACACTATTGACATATATATGCCGGTTGAAAAAATCTTGATAAACATTTCCTTTGAAATAATATTTTCGCTTCTGTTTGTAGGTTTGCGGCTCATAAGGTCACTGTAATTCGGTTCAAGGCCGAGAGTAAGTGCAGGAGGCCCGTCCATAATAATATTTATCCACAAAAGCTGAAGTGCTGTAAACGGTGCATCAAGCCCCAAGAGAACAGAAACAAACACGCAAATTACAGACGCAATATTAACGGTAAGCTGGAAAGATATGAAACGCTTAAAGTTTTCATAAATATTTCGTCCCCATTCAACCGCTTTAACTATTGTGGTAAACGAATCATCAACAAGTACAATATCACTTGCTTCTTTTGAAACTTCCGTTCCGGATATGCCCATAGCAATGCCCACATCCGCATTTTTAAGAGCCGGAGCGTCATTTATTCCGTCACCTGTTACAGCCACAACCTCGCCCTTTGCTTTAAGAAGTTTAACCACACGCATTTTTACGGTAGGCGTACTTCTTGCAATAACGCTGATTTTATCAAGCTTTGATGATAATTCATCATCACTCATCTCTTCAACATCCTTTGCTTCCACAGCAATGCCGCCGTTATCAAGCAAATGGAGTTCATCTGCAATTGCAGATGCAGTTACAATATTATCACCTGTAAGAATTTTTACACCCACACCGGCGCTTTGGCAGGATTTAACAGCGTCATACACATCTGCACGAATAGGGTCTGCAATAGCCACAACACCGTCAAAAACCATTTCGCTTTCAAGCTTATTATGCTCATTTTCTTTGCTGTAATCGCGCATTGAATCAAGCTCTTTGTGTGCAAATGCAATTACACGCATTGCTTTCTTTTCAGCATTTACTATTGCTTCTTCAATTTCATCTTTTCTTTCATCTGAAATGCTGCACATTTTAAGCACACATTCCGGACTTCCCTTTACATAGCTGATGATTTTACCGTCAACATTTGAAATGGTAGTCATATGCTTAAGTTCGGAAGAAAACGGAAATGCTGAAAGTATTTCATGGTCTGCTCTTTCGTCTTTATATGTCTTTTTGCTTGAAGCATCAAAGAAATTGAGCATAGCACATTCGGTAGGGTTACCGATAAATTCGCCTTTATCGCCAATATCGGCAGTTGTGTTAAGGCAAATATTATGTGTTAAATATTCATTTGAAAGTTCATTTGCTTCTTTGTGCCAAGCGGTATCATAGAAGCTTTTAACAGTCATCTTATTTTCTGTTAAAGTACCTGTTTTATCAGAGCAAATAACGCTGATACAACCGATTGTTTCAGAAGCAATCATCTTTTTAACAAGTGCATTTTGCTTTGAAAGTTTAATAATATTGATAGAAAGTGAAACTGCAACGATTGTAGGAAGTCCCTCCGGTACAGCCGCTACTATAAGCACAATACTTGTAATAAACGCTTCCATTATTGAATCAAAGCTCAAGCTTTTTGTAACAGCAAATGAAATAAGCTGTGCCACAAACACAATAGCGGCGGCGCAAACACCCATAATCGTGATTGTTTTGCCAAGTCTTGCAAGCTTTTCCTGAAGCGGTGTACTTGATTTATCCGCACCGGTAAGTTCACTTGCGATTTTGCCGAATTCCGTGCTGTCGCCTACTGAACTTACAATTGCTTTGCAGTGGCCCTCTGTAATAAATGTGCCGCTGTAAATCATATTTGCTCTTTCTGCAAGCGGTGTTTTTTCATCGGTTATTTCAAGAGTGCCGTCTTTTTTTACCGGGAAGCTTTCGCCTGTAAGTGCCGATTCATCAACTCTGAGGCTTGTACTTTCAACAAGTCGGCAGTCGGCAGGAATTTTATCCCCCGCAGAAAGAAGAAGAATATCCCCCACTGCAATTTCATCTTTATTAAGCTTTACGGTTTTTCCCTCACGCACAGCTTTAACTATCACATTACTGTTAATTTTTGAAAGTGCGTCAAACGCTTTTGCACTTCTTCCCTCCATAACAACGCTGATTACAACCGAAAGTGCAATTGCAGCAAAAACGCCTACACATTCAAGATAATCTGCCTTACCGCCTGTGAAAGAACGGATTATATTAACAGCAAGTGCAATTAAACCTGCGGCGATAAGCATAAGAAGCATCGGCTCTGTTGATGCATCCCAAATTCTTTTTAAAAGCGAATCCGCTTTCTTTTTAGTAAGGGAATTAGTGCCGAATTTTTCAATGTTTTCTTTTGCCTGCTCATTACTCAACCCTGTTTGAGCATTTGATGAGTAATTTTTGATTACTTCATCTTTTGTTTTAATAAAATCGCTCATTTTACTCCTCCTTAAGTCAAATACGCATAAAAATTAAAACCTACACACATCAGTGCGTAGGTTTTAAATCAAAAAAATAAAGACCAACGCACTTGTACCGTATAAATACAT
>CAVLCX010000062.1:0-8287 GCA_963661525.1 bacterium | reverse complement strand
GTGCCGATAGCAATTTTCAGTTTGTTTCTATTTTCCACTTTTTATGCTCCGTAAATAATATAATTTAAGTAAGTTTAGCATAAAAAAGGCGAATTGTAAACATTTAGCAATTTATTTTATATTTATGTAATAAAAAATCAAATTTCACTTGATTAAGTTAATAAAATACTTTATAATATTTTTTGAATGTAGATTTGGAGGAATAGATTATGTCACAAACATATTCTGTTTCGCTTGAAAAGATAATTGATTTTCATAAGCTTGAAACGGTTTTTATGCCGAAATCTGCTGATGATATATTGATTACCACAAGTGAAATTAACCGTCCCGGCATTGTTTTAACAGGATATACCGATTATTTTGATTCATTGAGAATTCAAATTCTCGGTTGGACTGAAATAGGCTTTATTCGCAGTATGAATGAAGAAGAAAGGGATAAGGCACTTGATTGCTGGCTTTCACTTCACCCGGCTGCCGCAGTTGTTACAAGAGGTCTTGAAATACCGGATTATCTTTTAGAAGCGTGCAAAAAGCACGAAGTTCCGCTTCTTAAAACAGAGGAGGAAACTTCACCGTTTTTGGCTGCACTTATTGAATTTCTTAACACAGAACTTGCGCCGAGAATTACAAGGCACGGTGTTTTGGTTGAAGTTTACGGTGAGGGCGTGCTTATCACAGGCGAAAGCGGTGCAGGTAAAAGCGAAACCGCAATTGAACTTATTAAGCGCGGCCACAGACTTATTGCCGATGACGCTGTTGAAATCAGAAAAATAAATGACAGAACGCTGCGCGGTAATTCGCCGAGTAATATCCGCCATTTTGTTGAACTTCGCGGTATCGGTATTATTGACGCAAGGCGTATTTTCGGTATGGGCGCGGTAAAGCCGAGCGAGAAGATAGATATGGTTCTTCAGCTTGAAGCTTGGGATTCCACCAAGGCTTATGACAGACTCGGCCTTGATAATGAATATGCAGATATTCTCGGTGTGAAAATTCCGGCAATGACCGTTCCTATTACTCCGGGCAGAAATCTTGCTGTTATTGTTGAAACCGCGGCTATGAATAACCGCCAAAAGAAGATGGGTTATAACGCGGCTAAAGATTTAATGCTGAATCTTGGGATGGACGATGTTCAGCCTGTTGACAGGGAAATTGAAATTTGGCAGAGCTAAGCCGAATTTTGCAGATATTATAACTAAAAAAAGAGGTAAAACAAATGTATACTATTGGTATTGATTTAGGCGGAACAAATATTGTTGCATCAGTTGTAAATGATGAATATAAGATTATCGCTACATCAAAAACTCCTACTAATGCACCAAGAAGTGCTGATGAAATTTTTGATGATATTGCCGAGGTTTGCGAAGAAGCAGTTAAAGCAGCAGGCTTGGCTATGGCTGATATTGACAGCGTAGGTATGGGTACACCGGGTACTGTAAACCAAGACGGTGTTATTGAATTTGCAAATAACCTTGCATTTAATAATATTCCTGCAAGAACTATGCTTGCAAAAAGACTTAATAAACCGGAAGAAAAGATTTATATTGAAAATGACGCTAACTGTGCGGCACTCGGCGAAGCTTATGCCGGTGTAGGCAACGGTGCAAAGGACTTTGTAGCTGTTACCCTTGGTACAGGTGTAGGTTCAGGTGTTATTATTGACGGTAAAATTGTAAACGGTGTTAACTATGCCGGTGGTGAATGCGGCCATATGGTAATAGTTGTAGACGGGGAGCAATGCTCTTGCGGGCGTAAAGGTTGCTGGGAAGCTTATGCATCTGCAACCGCTCTTATCAGGCAGACAAAAAAAGCTATGGAAGAATATCCTGATTCACTTATGCACAAGCTTGCTAAAGAAGAGGGCAAAGTATCAGGCAGAACTGCATTTGACGCTATGCGACTCGGTGATATTGCAGGTATTAAAGTAGTTGATGATTACATCAAATATGTTGCTTGCGGACTTATCAATATCGTAAACGCGCTTCAGCCTGAAATTATTTGTATCGGCGGCGGTATTTGCAACGAGGGTGAAACACTTATGAAACCTCTTCGCCGCTTTGTTCAGTCTGAAAGATATTCTATCCACAGTAAAATTCAAACAAAGATTGTTAAAGCTGAACTTGGCAATGACGCAGGTGTTATCGGCGCAGCTATCCTTGGTAAAGTAAAATAATAATTCGGTGATATATTGAAGCAGTTAATTGAACTATGTAAAAAATTTAATTGCAAGTATCTTGAAAATGAAAAAATGAGCCTTCATACCACCTTTAAAATAGGCGGTAATGCAAGGCTTGTTGTTTATCCGCAAAACGAAGAGCAGATTGGCGAATTTGTGAAATGCGCAAAAAGTGAGAATGTCAGGCTGATTACTATCGGTAACGGTTCAAATCTTCTTGTGGATGACGGCGGAATAGATGCTTGCGTTTTAATACTCGGTGAGCCGTTTTCGGATATTAGGCTTATTGATGATGAAACTATATATGCAAAAGCAGGTGCAAAGCTGATTTCACTTTGTCGCTTCGCTTATGAACATTCACTTTCGGGGATTGAATTTGCCTATGGTATTCCCGGTTCGGCAGGCGGTGCGGCATTTATGAATGCCGGTGCATACGGCGGCGAGATGAAAGATGTGCTTTATAAATGTGAGCATATTGATAATGACGGAAATGCCGGCACACTTGAAAAAGATGAACTGAAGCTTTCGTATCGTCACAGTGCATATTATGATAATAATTGCATTATTACAGGTCTTTATTTAAAGCTGAAAAAAGGCGAGCGTACCGAAATAAAGGCTAAAATGGATGAC
This sequence comes from bacterium, assembly GCA_963661525.1. GTDB lineage: Bacteria > Bacillota > Clostridia > Oscillospirales > Acutalibacteraceae > Eubacterium_R. Next base: position 5,481 of record CAVLCX010000062.1, on the reverse strand, counting down.
CTTATTGGAAGACGAAGGGATAAGCAGCCGCTTGAATATCCGTCGGCAGGTTCGACTTTTAAGCGACCTGAAGGGTACTTTGCAGGCACACTTATTGAAGAATGCGGACTCAAAGGCAAAAGTGTAGGCGGTGCGCAAGTCAGTGTTAAGCACGCAGGCTTTGTTATCAATAAAGGCGGTGCAAGCTGCCAAGATGTGCTTGATTTGTGCAAGTATTGCAGTGACACGGTGTTTAAAGAAAAAGGCGTAAAGCTTGAAATGGAAATCAGAGTTACAAAATAATGAAGAGGTAAAATATGGACAGCAGTAAAGAACTTGTAATTATAACAGGAGTAAGCGGTGCGGGTAAGTCATCAGCAATGGCATTTATGGAAGACGCAGGATATTATTGTATTGATAATATGCCGCCGGAGCTTATGTCTACCTTTGTATCACTTCTTGCAAATAACAGCGAATACTATCCAAAGGTTGCAATGGTTGTAGATATTAGGTCAGGCTATGTATTTGAAAAAATCATTGCAAGTATTGATCGCGTTGACCAGTATGGCTACACTTGCAAAATCGTATACCTTGATATAAATGATACCGAAGCACTTAAGCGATATAAACTTACACGCAGAAAGCATCCTTTTGCAGATAAGTTTAACGGCAATATTCAAAATGCTCTTGATTATGAAAGGGAGATTTTAGCACCGTTAAGACTTAAGGCTGACCATATTATTGATACCTCAAGCATAGATACACACCAGCTTCGTGCAAGGCTTACAGAGCTTCTTATGGGGGATGCCAAGGAGTATATGAATATTCACTGTATGTCTTTCGGCTTTAAATACGGTGTGCCTAATTCCGCAGATTTTGTAATTGATGTAAGATGCTTGCCAAACCCATATTGGAATGAAAAGTTGCGTAATAAAACAGGGTTAGATAAAGAAGTAAGCGATTTCGTATTTTCATTCGATGAATCAAAAGAATTGCTTAAAAAGCTTATTGATTTTCTTGATTTTCTTAATCCTCTTTATATCAGAGAGGGCAAGAGCCAAATAGTTTTTGCAATCGGCTGTACAGGCGGTAACCACAGAAGTGTGGCATTTGCAGAAGCGTTGAAAGAATATTTTTCAAAAAAATGGGATAATGTAACAGTAAGTCATAGGGATATAAACAGAAAGTAATGTTAATGTCATTTTCACAGCAGGTTAAAAGCGAACTATTAAAAATTGAATATGAAAGTACTTGTTGCGAAAAAGCAATGCTTTACGGAATGTGCATTTTCGGTAAAACTTTTTCGAGCTACGGAGTCGGAATTCAAACCGAAAATAAAGAAATTGCAGATAGATATTCAAAACTTGTTGAAAAGTATTGCAATATTAAATGCGAAGTTAAAACATCACCGCTTGGTAAAAGCCATACCGTTATGATAAACGATAAAGCAAATTGCGATAAAGTGCTTGGCTTTTTCGGCCACGAAAGCAAGGGGAGTTTAAAAATAAATCATTCTAATTTTGATTGTGAAAATTGCCAAAAGGCTTTTTTAGCAGGCGCATTTTTATCATGCGGTACTGTTTCAGACCCTAATAAAGATTATCATTTGGAATTTACGGTTCCTTTTTTGAATTTGTCAAAAAGTCTTGTTACTCTTTTGGGAGAAATAGACCTTTCCCCTAAAACAGCTAACAGAAAAGGGTATAATATAGTATATTTTAAAGACAGCGAAGCTATTGAAGATTGCCTTTATATTATGGGCGCAAGTTCATCAATGTTTGATATGATGAATGTTGAAATTGTGAAAGACCTTAGGAATAAGGCTAACAGAACTGCTAACTGTGAGGCGGCGAATATAGAAAGAACTGTTAAAGCAAGCTGGGAACAGAGTGCGGCTATTGAAAAAATAGAGGAGAAAAAAGGTTTGGATTTCCTTAAACCCGACCTTAAAGATATGGCACTTTTAAGGCAGGAAAATCCGGAAGCGTCGCTTGCGGAACTGTCTAAAATCAGCGGGCTTTCACGCTCCGGTGTTAATCATAGGCTAAAAAAAATAGTAGAAATAGCTAAAGAATTATAAAAAGGAAAGATAATATGTTTACTCATTTGCACACACATACAGAGTTTTCTTTGCTTGACGGTGCTTGCCGTATCAGGCAGCTTGTGGCGCGTGCAAAGAGCCTTGGAATGCAGTCTCTTGCAATTACCGACCACGGTAATATGTACGGGGCTGTTGATTTTTATAAAGCGTGTAAAAGCGAGGGCATTAAGCCCATTATCGGGTGCGAAGTTTATGTTGCACCGAGAATGAGATTTGATAAAGATAAGGTGCTTGATAAGGAATACAATCACCTTATCTTGCTTTGCAAAAATGAGCAGGGATATAAAAATCTTATTAAAATGGTATCAAAAGCATATACCGAGGGCTTTTATTTTAAGCCGAGGATTGACCACGAACTGCTGGAAAAATATCACGAGGGGCTGGTATGCCTTTCAGCCTGCCTTGCAGGTGAAGTGCCGCAGGCTCTTCTTCAAAAAGATTATGATAAAGCGGTAAGAATTTCAAAGTGGTATAACGAACTTTTCGGGCAGGGGAATTATTATCTTGAACTGCAAAACCACGGAATAAGCGAACAGGCGATAGTATGCGAAGGTTTAAAGCGCGTTTCAAGGGAAACGGGTATACCGCTTGTTGCTACAAACGATGTTCATTATATAGAAAAGCAAGATGCAAAAATTCAGCAGGTGCTTATTTGCATTGCTACCAATAAAACTATCGGTGATGATACCGGGCTTGAATTTCACGCAGATGAATTTTACCTTAAAACCGAACAGGAAATGCGTGAAATTTTTGCCGATACTCCACAGGCAATTGATAATACTCAAATCATTGCGGATATGTGCAATTTTGATTTTGAATTTGGGCATACGAAATTGCCTTATTATGAAACGCCCGGTAATATGAACCACTTTGAATATTTCAAAATGCTTTGTATGCAGGGTATGAAAAAAAGATACGGGCAAAACCCGCCTAAAGAATATTATGACCGACTTGATTATGAGCTTGATACGGTTGAAAAAATGGGATATACGGATTACTATCTGATTGTTGCCGATTTTGTTTCATTTGCAAAAAGTAAAGGCATTCCCGTGGGTCCGGGCAGAGGTTCGGGTGCAGGCTCAATTGCGGCTTATTGTATGGAAATAACCGACCTTGACCCAATGAAGTATAATCTGCTTTTTGAGCGATTTTTAAACCCGGAGCGTGTATCAATGCCGGATTTTGATATAGATTTTTGCTATGTCAGAAGGGGCGAAGTTATTGATTATGTAACGCAGAAATACGGTGCAGACCATGTGGCGCAAATTGTCACTTTCGGTACACTTGCCACTAAAGCTGCAATCAGGGATGTAGGCAGGGCAATGGGTATGCCTTATGCTGCGGTTGACGCTGTCGCCAAGCTTGTGCCTAATGATTTTCATATTACTATTGAGCAGGCTGTAAGTAAGTCAAAAGAGCTTTCATCCCTTATGAAAGAAAATGCGCAGATAAACGAACTTATAGAAACCGCAAAAAAGGTGGAGGGTATGCCGAGAAATACATCCACCCACGCGGCAGGTGTAGTAATTACTCATGACCCGGTAAGTTCGTATGTTCCGCTTGCTACTAATGACGGTGTTCCCGTAACGCAGTATATTATGACTTCTCTTGAAGAACTCGGGCTTCTGAAAATGGACTTTTTGGGACTTCGTACCCTTACTGTGATAGATAATGCGAGCAAGTCTGCCGGTATTGATATAAATAATATTGCTATTGATGATGAAAAAGTGTACAAGCTCTTTGCAAACGGGCAGACAGAGGGTGTCTTTCAATTTGAATCAAGCGGAATGAAGCGTATGCTTATGAATTTGAAGCCGACAAGACTTGAAGATTTGATTGCCGCTACTTCGCTTTACCGCCCCGGCCCTGCAAATCAAATTGACACTTTTGTTGAAAATTCGCATAATCCTGAAAAGGTGAAGTATTTAACCGATAAGTTAAAGCCTATACTTGAAAATACTTATGGCTGTATAGTTTATCAGGAACAGGTTATGCAAATTTTCCGTGAACTTGCGGAATACTCATACGGCAGGGCGGATATTGTGCGCAGGGCGATGAGCAAAAAGAAGCTTGATGTAATGGAAAAAGAGCGTACCGCATTTATTTTAGGATGTGAAGAAAACGGTATTGATAAGTCAGTTGCAAATACTATTTTTGACCAAATGTCTGAATTTGCAAAATATGCTTTTAATAAATCGCATGCGGCTTGCTACGCGCTTGTAGCATACAGAACAGCATATTTAAAATGCTACTGCCCGGCTGAATTTATGGCGGCTTTGATGACTTCCGTGCTTGACCAATCAAATAAAATTGCAAGATACACGGCTGAATGTAAGCGCCTTGGTATAAGGCTTGCACCGGCTGATATAAATACTTCAATGCAGGGCTTTACCGCAAATAAAAAAATTATAAATTACGGCCTTTTGGGTATTAAAAATGTCGGCAAAGAATTTGTTGATGATATTGTAGATGAAAGAAAAAACGGTGAATTTAAAGATTTGCCCGATTTCTGTATGCGCTTGCAGGGTAAGCATTTTAACCGCCGCGCAGTTGAAAGCTTGATTAGATGCGGTGCTATGGATTGCTTCGATTTAAACAGGCGGCAAATGCTTCAGGCTTTACCGTCAATTGCTACAAATATCGAAAATTACAGGCAACGCACTCAATACGGGCAGGTCGGCTTTTTTGAACTCGGCGGTAATGATTCGCCGCTTGAATTTGATATTCCTAATGTAGATGAATTTCCTAAAGCAGAGCTACTTAAAATGGAAAAGGAAGTGACCGGGCTTTACCTTTCAGGTCACCCTATGGATAAATATACCGAACTGTGCGAAAAATTCGGCTTTGCAAATATCGGCGAACTTTTGGAAAGTGCAAACGACAGTATGAGCGTGTATAAGGATAAATCGTTTGTTCGCACCTGCGGTATTGTAAATCATATTACAACAAAGCAGACGAGAGCAGGTTCATCAATAGCATTTGTTACTATTGAGGATTTGTATGGTTCAATTGAAGTTGTTGTTTTTGCTAAAACGCTTGAAAAATATTCGCAGTATCTTTATGCGGGAAGCGTTATAACCGTATCAGGCAACCTTTCGCTTGAAGAAGAAAAGGATGCAAAAATACTTGCATATTCTATCGGCACAGCACCGTCAAAGGCGGATTTTGAAAACGGAAAATATAAAAACGATAATGCTTCAAATAATAAAGATGTAAAAAGCGAACCGCATAAAAAGAAAAAAGTTGCACTTTATTTGCGCTTTAAAAATGAAAATGACGAAAATATTATTTTGGCTAAAAGAGTTACTGATATTTTTGACGGTAACATTCCTCTTTATTTTTATTATACTGATGATAAACGGTATGTTCTTCAGCCGAGGGAATGTTTTGTAGAAGTTAAC
>CAVLCX010000061.1:0-8307 GCA_963661525.1 bacterium | reverse complement strand
TGGCTTAAGGAGTTCTACTTTTTCGTCAAGCCAAGCAAGAAGTGACTTGTTAGAAGTAAGATTTGATTCCATATCTTTATTCTCCTTTGAAATTATTTACAAACAAATTGAGCAAAAGCGAAAAACAATTATAGTTCTCCAATTTCATTCCTATTCATTATATCAAAATTTGGTAAAAATTCAATAGCAGGCGGCAAAATTCATTAAAATGTAACAATAACACATAATATAATTAAATTCTTTTGTGATTTTTTTATCAATTTTGTTTTTCATACGGTTTATCAATCGCCATTGTGGCATATGCGTTTAAACTTTCATCTGCCGTAACTCCGCTTATAAATTCATAATATCCCTGTGATGCAATCATTGCCGCATTGTCGCCGCAATATTTGAGTTCAGGTAAATAAAGCTTCCAATTATGCTTTTCGCACAATTTTTCTGCTTCTCGTCTTAATTTAGAATTTGCAGAAACACCGCCGGCTATTACAATTTTTTTAAAATTTTTATCAACACCGGCTTTTTCAAGGTTTTGAATAAGGCAATCTACAACGCTTTTTTGGAAAGAAGCCGCCAAATCCGCCACATTTATTTCTTCACCCTTTTGTTTAGCGTTATGCACGGTGTTTATAACGCTTGTTTTAAGCCCGGAAAACGAAAAATCATATTTACTGCCTGTAACTTTAGGGTGCGGAAATTTAAATGCGTTTTCATCACCCTGCCTGCTGATTTTATCAATACTTATTCCGCCCGGATAAGCAAGCCCCATTGTGCGCCCTGCTTTATCAAGTGCTTCGCCTGCGGCATCATCACGGGTTTTGCCGATAATTTCAAAATCCGTATAATCATTTACCGCTACTATGTGTGAATGTCCGCCGCTGACAACAAGGCATAAAAACGGCGGCTTCACATCACTTGAAATATAATTAGACGCAATATGCCCCCTTAAATGATGAACCGGAACAAGCGGAGTACCGCTTGCAAAAGCCAACCCTTTTGCAAAGTTGACACCCACAAGCAATGCGCCTATCAATCCCGGCGCATATGTTACCGCAACAGCGTCAATATCATCCATAGTGCAGTTCGCTTTTTCAAGTGCTTCCCTAACCACACCGCTGATTGATTCAGCATGCCGCCTTGATGCAATTTCCGGCACAACACCGCCGTAAAGCTTATGCTCTTCAAGCGAAGTTGCAACTATATTTGATAAAACTTTTCGCCCGTCTTCAACAACAGCGCAAGCTGTTTCGTCACAAGACGACTCAATTCCTAAAATTTTCATATTCTTTATCCTTAAATAAAATTATATAGTCATACATGGGCGAACAATGTTCGCCCCTACGAAATATTTACTTTTTCAAATTCTTTTCATTTTTTATGTTTTCTATATGTTGCTTTTTCACTTCTTCGCCCACTTGAGCAAGAGGGTACAATTCTTCATAAATTTCAGAAATGGCTTTTTCACTTAATTGCCCTGAATATTTTGAATTTTTGGCAAGCACTTTTGTTATATCATTTCTTTTAACTACAACTGCATTGTCGCTTACCAATTCAATCTTTTTAAGTTCACATCTTTGTGAAAAAGCAATAACCGAATAAACGGGATATTCTTCTTTCAAATATTCGTTTAAACACCTGATATGTAATTTGTTTTGCATAATCGGGTTTAAAAATTTTTCTTTCTTTGCAGGTCTTCCTTTTCCCTGCGGTAATGATTGAGTCCACATTTTATATTTTTCGTTACCGAAAATCCAACCGCTGTAATTTTTGCTTTCAAAAACATAAATACCCTGTGAACAAATCATAAGGACATCAATTTCAGTAGTTTCACCCTCGCCTTTCGGCAAATAAACATTAAAAAGAAATTTTGCACCTTTGTTTTCATAGGATTTAAGCAACTTGAATATGCAATATTCGCCATAAGTTCCTACATCCGTTCTCATTGCAAGAAACGGTTTCTTTGTAACTTTATAATATGTTGAATTCATATAGCCAACATATTTTATAACACAAACAACTGCAATAACCAACAGCACTAAAAATAAAAGCGTCATATTTTCCACCTCATTCATATATTATCGGCAAATATCACTCGCCGGGTTTGATGTTTTTCGTCATAATTACCGCGTCTTCATCCGGTGCAGTATAAAAGCGGGGGCGAATGCCTACATTTTCAAAGCCCATTTTTTGATACAAATTTATTGCAGGGGCATTGCTTTTTCTGACTTCCAAAGTAATGAAATCCATTTCATTTTCAAGCTCTTTCAAAATAAGCTTTTGCGCAATGCCTTGCCTGCGGTATTCGGGCAAAACAGCAACATTGGTCACATACCCTTCACCGCAAAATATTTGAAGCCCCATATATCCAACCGCCGTTTCACCGTCGAGTGCGACGATAAAATGTGAGGTATCAAACCCAAGCTGATTTTCAAGGTCAGCCTTACTCCACGGGTGCGAAAAGCAGGCACATTCAATTTTATATACATCATCAAGATATTCTTTACTGAATTTTTCTATACTAATCATATTTAAACTTAATGCGCGTCAAACCAAGTGTTGCCGATTTTTCCGTCTGCACGAAGAATAACTTTCATTTTGCAGGCATTTTCCATTTCTTCCGTCACGATTTCAAGTGCTTTTTGCGCTTCATCTTCAGGTGCTTCTACTATAAGTTCATCGTGTACCTGAAGAATTAAGCGTGATTTCATATTTTCCTTTGCAAGCCTGTCATCAACCTTAACCATAGCAATTTTGATAATATCTGCGGCAGTACCCTGAATAGGCATATTTCTTGCCACACGCTCGCCGAATGCACGCATCATATGATTAGATGACGCAAGTTCAGGCAAATATCTTTTTCTGTGAAACAGGGTTTCACTGTACCCCTTATCTTTAGCAAGGTCAATCATTTTTTGCATATAGTTATTAACACCGCTGTAATGCGCAAGGTAATTATCTATATACTGCTTGGCTTCTTTATTTGATACACCGATATCCTTGGCAAGAGAAAATGCACCGATACCGTAAACAATACCGAAATTAACAGCCTTTGCCCTGCTGCGCATTTGCGGTGTAACCATATCAACAGGCAAGTTAAATACCTGCGACGCTGTGATAGTGTGAATATCATCACCGCTGTTAAAAGCGTTTATCATATTTTCATCACCCGAAAGGTCAGAAAGAACACGAAGTTCAATTTGGCTGTAATCGGCATCAACAAGCTTTTTGCCGCTGCCGGCAATGAAAAATTTGCGCATTTGACTGCCGATTTCTGTTCTTATCGGGATATTTTGCAAATTCGGTTCAAGTGATGAAATTCTGCCCGTTCTGGTTTCAACCTGGTTAAAGCGGGTATGAATTCTTCCGTCATCACCGATAACTTTTAAAAGTCCGTCACAATATGTTGACTTAAGCTTTGAAAGAGAGCGAAATTCAAGAATTTGGCTGATTGCAGGATGTTCGTTAACCAAGCTTTCAAGCACTTCGGCATTAGTTGAATAACCTGTTTTCGTCTTTTTCTTGCACGGTAATTTAAGCTCTTCAAAAAGAGCGACGCCGAGCTGTTTAGGTGAGTTAATATTAAATTCATATCCCACACTTTGATAAATCGACTCGGTTAAATCCCTTATTCTTTCACCAAGCATTTTGCCGAAAGCTTCAATTCCGTTTTTATCAACTTCAAAGCCGACATATTCCATTTTTGCAAGCACACGGGAAAGAGGGAGTTCAATTTCTTCAAGAAGATTTCTTTCACCTGCTTCGTCAATAAGCTTATCCGTCTTTTCAAAAAGAGGTTTAATTACAGATGAAAGTTCAACTATTTCATCCCTGTTGCCGAGTGAATTCAAATACTCGGGAATTTTTACACCGTATTCAAGGCAAAGATGTGAAATGTCATAATTGCTGTCACTCGGCCTTAAAAGATAAGCGCTGAGCATTAAATCGCCCTTTACACTTTTAAGTTCAACGTCATATTTGCAGGCAAGGCGGTGCAGTTCTTTAGTATTATAAGTAAACTTATTTGCACTTTCATCTTCAAAAAAGGTGCGTACAAAATATGAATACTCCGGCGTTTCGCAAGGCATTACGATAATTTCATCATCAAATGCGAAATATAAATCCGTAACACTGCCGTCTACTATATTAGGATAAAAATACACATCGCTGTTTTTGGTCTTATCAAGCAAATAATCAGCGTCCACACAAGTTAAGCGGTTAAGCTTTCTCTCCTTTTGCTCCTCAACTTCAATTTCACCCGCTTTATTAGGGTCAAGATTAAACTTTGGAATAAGCGAAAAAAGTTCAAGCCTTACAAATTGCGATACCGCCTTTTGCTCATCCTTATCTTTAATTACATATGAATTTATATCGGTATCAATCGGCGCTTCGGTGCTGATTGTACCGAGTTCAAGCGAAAGATACGCTTTTTCTTTATCATTTTTAAGTTTGGCTTTAACGCCCGGCTTTATATCAAGTTCATCAAGATTATCATAAATATAATCAAGATTATGAAAACGGGAAATAAGGTCAAGCGCGGTTTTTGCACCTACACCCGCAACACCCGGAATATTATCCGATGTATCACCCTGAAGTGCTTTTACCTGAATAAGCTCCTGCGGTGTGACACCGTATTCTTCATCAATCGCTTTTTCATCATAAATATCTGTTACAGCCTGCCCCATTTTAGTTCTTGCAAGCAAAACTTTAACACCGCCGTGTGCAAGCTGAAGCGAATCACGGTCACCCGTTGCAATAAAACATTCGTCGCCGTTATTTCTGCAAGCAAAGGCAAGCGTGCCTAAAATATCGTCCGCTTCCCAACCCTCTTTTTCAATTGTTTTAATACCGAGGGATTTGAGTATTTCTTTAAGTACGGGCATTTGAGCGTGAAGTTCATCAGGCATACCCTTTCTGCCTGCTTTATATTCATCATACATTTTATGCCTGAAAGTAGGCGCATGCACATCAAACGCAACTGCCACCGCGTCAGGAGTGCAAATATCTTCAAGCTTTAAAAGAATATTTAAAAAACCGTAAATTGCGTTTGTATATTCTCCGCTTTTGGTTGTTAATAATTTTATTCCGTAAAAAGCACGGTTTACAATGCTGTTTCCGTCTAAAACAAGAAGCTTCATAAGTTCAATTCCTTTAATTAAAATCATAATATTATATCATATATTTAATTGATTTACAATTGATATTGTGATATATTAGTTGCAAGTAATACAAATAAGGTAACAAATATGAAAATAAAAGATGTAGAATTTGAAAATAATGTATTTTTAGCACCGATGGCAGGCATTGCCGACAGAGCCTTTCGTGAACTTTGCATAAATTACGGTGCAGGCTACACGGTAAGCGAAATGGTATCATCAAAGGGGCTTACTATGGGGGATAAAAAGAGCGGTGAGCTTTTAACCCTGGGCGAAATCGAAAACCCGGCAGGTGTGCAGATTTTCGGTGACAACCCCGAAATAATGTCACAGGCGGCAAAAATGTGCATAAAATATCACCCGAATATTATTGACATAAATATGGGCTGCCCGGCACCTAAAATTGCCATGAACGGCGGCGGTGCAAGCCTTATGAAAAATCCGCTTTTGGCAGGCGAGATAATAAAAGCAGTCGGCAAGGCCGTTGACATTCCCGTAACGGTAAAAATACGAAAAGGCTGGGATGATGAAAACATAACCGCAGTTGAACTTGCAAAAATTGCAGAAAAAAACGGTGCATCCGCCATAACCGTACACGGAAGAACAAGAATGCAAATGTATTCAGGCAAGGTTGATTACGATATAATCGCAAAGGTTAAAAAAGCGGTTGATATTCCCGTAATAGCAAACGGTGATATTGTTGATGAGCAAAGTGCCGCAATTATGTTTGAAAAAACAAATTGTGACGCCATAATGATTGGCAGGGGTGCGCTCGGCAACCCGTGGATATTCAGAAGAATTAACGCATACCTTAATGAATGCAGGGTTTTGCCGGATGTGAGCATAAATGAAAAAATGGTTGTTATGCTCAAACACATTCAAAAAATCATTGAATACAAGGGCGAATACACCGCTATGAGAGAAGCACGCCACCACGCAGCATATTACACAAAAGGTATCCGCGGCGGTGCGGCATTAAGAAAAGAAATCAGCACATTTGAGCATTTTGAACAGCTTGAAGAGCTTGCCTATAAAATTGCAAAGGAAAATGAATAATGATTTTTAAAAATTGTACTTTTTTTAATGAAAATTTTGAAAAAGAATTCGGCGATATTGAAGTTGAAAACGGAATTATCAAGCAAATAGGCATAATTGACGGTGATGGAAAAGATATGGCAGGCACAATTTTAATTCCCGGTTTTGTGGATGTGCATATTCACGGATGTGCCGGCGGTGACGCATCGGACGCGGACAAAGCAGGCCTTGAAAAAATGGCAGATGAGCTTGCAAAGCACGGTGTAACATCATTTTGCCCGACTTCAATGACTTTGCCGCAAAAAAGGCTTGAAAAAATTGTGGAAACCATCAGCGAATATAAAAGCGAAAACCACAAGGGTTCAAAAATTGCAGGTATAAACCTTGAAGGCCCATATATTGCAATGGGCAAAAAAGGTGCGCAAAACGGTGATTATGTACGCGCAGGCTCAACAGAAGAATTTGATACCCTTTGGAAAAAAAGCAATTCCCTTATTAAGCTGATTACCATTGCACCGGAAGCTTTTGACAGCGAAGAATTTATTAACCACGCAAAAAAATACACCAATGTTTCAATCGGGCATTCACAGGCAAATGCAGATGAATGCAAAGCGGCAATAAACTGCGGAATCAACCACGCAACCCACCTTTTTAATGCGATGACACCGATGAATCACAGGCAGGCAGGCATTGTAGGCACAGCGCTTGATGATGACAGGGTGATGTGTGAACTTATTTGTGACGGAGGCCACATTTGCCCTACGGTTTTAAGAAATGCTTTCAAAATTTTGGGTGAGGACAGAGGTGTTGCCGTGAGCGATTCAATGCGAGGTGCCGGCCTCGGCGAAGGTGAATTTGAGCTTGGCGGGCAGCCTGTTTTCGTAAAGCCAAACGGTAAATATGCGGTACTTGAAGACGGAACGATAGCGGCTTCAATCTCAAATCTCCACACAGAATTTAAAAATCTTATTCAATTCGGCATTGATTTTAAAACAGCACTTAAAACTTGCACAATTAACCCTGCAAAATCAATAAATGAAGATGAAAACATCGGTTCAATTGCCGCAGGCAAGTGTGCGGATTTAGTATTTCTTGATAAAAAATTAGATATAAAAGAGGTATATATAAATGGAATACTCGCTTAACATTGCACTTATTGAACCTGAAATACCGCAAAACACAGGCAATATTGCAAGAACCTGCGCCGCCACAGGCGCAAAGCTTCATCTTGTAGGGCCTATGGGGTTCACCATTACGGACAAGCAGGTTAAAAGAGCAGGGCTTGATTATTGGGATAAGCTTGACATTACATATTATGACAGCACAGAAGAATTTTTTGAAAAAAACAAGGGTGCTGATTTTTACTATTTTTCCACAAAAGCAGAGCAGGCACATTCGGATATGACATATAAAAACGGTGCATTCCTTGTTTTCGGCAAGGAAACAAAAGGCCTGCCGGAAGAACTGCTCAAAGCAAATCACGACTCTTGCGTAAGACTTCCGATGCGCGGAATAATCAGAAGTCTTAACCTTTCAAATGCAGTTGCAATCGGCACTTATGAGGTGTTAAGGCAGTGGGGTTACCCGGCTTTAAGCCAAAAGGGCAAGCTTACAAAATACGACTGGTAATATTGCAATCATATATTCTGTATGATAAAATAAGATAAATTATATTAAAGGAGTTTTTCAAATGAGTGACGAAAAGAAATCAAAAGGCGGAGTATGGCAATTTATTAAATTTGCACTTTTCTCGGCTTCGGCAGGTATTATTCAAATATTAAGTTTTACCCTTATGAGCGAAGTTATAATCAAGCTTCCTGCTTTGCAAAATTTAATGGATACCAACCAAACTTTCGCAAAAATTATGTCAAACGAATACGGGCCGATGTACCTTATTGCACTTCTTCTTTCGGTAATTTGGAATTTCACCTTTAACCGCAAATTCACTTTCAAATCAGCAGCAAATGTACCTATCGCAATGCTCAAGGTACTTGCATTTTACTGTGTATTCACTCCTATTTCTACACTTTTAGGTAACCATTTCACAGCAAAATTTGCCGATGTAACAGCTATTAACTACATAGTTTTAGCCTGCACAATGGCTTGCAATATGATTACGGAA
>CAVLCX010000060.1:0-8329 GCA_963661525.1 bacterium | reverse complement strand
GATTGAAGAAAAGGGAAGGCTCGATTTGCCGGGCAGACCTCTTGTTTACGGTACTACCGATAGATTTTTGCGTTGCTTTTCTTTAAACAGCCTTGATGATTTACCTGATTTACCTGAAGAGGAGAAAAAGGATGATTCGCAAACTTCACTTTTTGAAGACGATAATGATGAAACATCCGATATTCCCGAGGCTGAAATTTTAGAAGAGGGGGACGAAGAATAATGAAAGTGTTTTTAATTATTGTTGCTGTACTGGCAGTAATAATTATTGCTGTTTTGTCCCTGTCGGCAACTATAACTTTAATTTATGATAAAGGTTGGCACACTAAAGTCCAAATCCTTTTTATTGAAAAAGATATTGTCCTTTCAAAAATACTTTCTTTTGTACTCTTTCCCGAAAAAAAGGCGGAGCAGGTAGCAAAAGAAAGCAACGAGAAAAAGAAAAGTAAGAAAGACAATGAAAGCCAAAAGAAAGAAAGCGTACCTGAAAAAGCGGCAAAAGCTGCTGTTGAAGCAGAGGAAAAGTCACTTGAAACCGAGGAGCAGGCAAAGGAAGATGAAACAACTGCCGCCCCGCAGGAAAAGCCTGCAAAATCAAATCCTATTAAAAATTTGTGGGATACCCAGGGCATTGTAGGTATGCTTGATTTGTTTACAAATCTTGTGGAAACCGCAAATAATGCTGTTTTAACTTTATTTAGGGGTTTACATATTTACTCACTTTATGTTATGATATTAGTAGGCGGTGGCGATGCAGACCTTATTGCCCGTGCATACGGTACTCTTTGCAAGTATTACTATCCGCTTAAAGGTATTATTTTAAACGGTATGAAGGTTGATAATTATGATGATTACATTCAACCTGATTTCATAGCAGACAGAACTGAATTTGAATTTCAGCTTATTGCGAGCATAAATGTAAAACTCATTTTAAAAGTCGGTATAAAAGCCGGTATAATATTTATAAGAAATTTAATTAAAAATAAAAAATCTATTAAAGGGGATAAATGATTATGAAGGAAACTCCGGTAAACAAAATAATGGAAAACACTCTTGAAAAAATGCGCCAAATGGTTGATGTTTCAACTATTATCGGTGAGCCTATGGTAACAGGTTCAACTACTCTTATTCCTGTTTCAAAGGTTTCATACGGATTTACTTCCGGCGGCACAGACCTTCCGTCAAAGCAGAATCAAGAGCTTTTCGGCGGTGGTGGCGGTGGTGGTATCACCATTACTCCTGTTGCATTCATTGTTATTGAAAACGGTAAGTGCAGAATGATGCAGATTAACAATTACACTTCATCTGCTGACCGTGCAATTGCTATGATTCCTGAACTTGTTGATAAAGTTACAGAGCTTCTTAAGCCTGAAAATAAGGAAGAAGAAACAGCACAGGAAAATAACGCTGAATAATTTTGCTATTACACTAATCACCTGCATATATTTTATGTGGGTGATTGTTTTGTTAAAGAAAATTACTGTATTTTTATTTGTACTGCTTTTTGCATTTCCTAATGTTGCATATAGTGCCACTTTTTCCGCTTCAAGCATATGTGTTATGGATATGACAACCCGCCAAATGTTATATGAAAATAATATTTATGAGCATAGAAGTGTGGCGTCTACAACTAAAATTATGACTTGTTTTTTAGCTTGCAAAAGCGGTAAACTTAATAAAACCGTTAAAATTACTTCTCAAATGCTTGACGGATGTGAGGGTACAATGCTGTATTTAAAAGCAGGGGATACTATCACGCTTTATGATTTATGTGTAGGTATGATGCTTGCATCCGGCAATGATTGTGCAAATGCTGTTGCATTTACTTTGAGTGGCAGTTTGGAAGCATTTGCTGATTTGATGAACAGCACCGCAAGCAATTTGGGTATGAATAATACGCATTTTATTACTCCGTCAGGGCTTGATGATGATAAGCCTTATTCGTGCGCTTATGATATGGCACTCCTTTCGGCAAACGCTATGGAAAACGAAACTTTTTCTGAAATTGTTTCAATGCAAAGTGCCGAAGTCACAGTAAGTGGTGAGAATAAGACTGTTTATAATCATAATAAGCTTTTGGGTTATAATCTTAAAGACGGTGAGTTTGTCGGCATTAAAACCGGCTTTACGGAAAATGCGGGCAGGTGCCTTGTAAGTGCTAAAAAGTATAACGGTAATACAATAATTTGCGTAACTTTAAATTGTCCTGATGATTGGGAAGCTCATACTTATTTTACGGAAATTTGTGAGCAGAAATATAATGCAGTCAGTATATCAAATGTGATTTCTATTGATACTGTCGGCAGTGAAAAAGCGTATGTTAAATGCACATATAATAAAAAACGCTACCTTTTAGGCAGCGTTAAGGTTTTAGAATATTACTATCCATTTGTTTATGCTCCCGTTAAAAAGGGGGATAAACTCGGTGAAGCGATAGTTTATTATAATAATAAAATATTGGAAAGACTGCCGATAGAGGCAGACGAGGATGTAAAAGAATATGGCAAACAACAATCTGGTGCGCCTTCAAAAGTTTATGGCTGAATGTGGCGTGGCTTCAAGGCGAAAGAGTGAAGAACTTATTGAAATGGGTAAGGTTAAGGTTAACGGTCATGTTGCCCATATTGGTGATAAAATCAATCCTAAAAAAGATATTGTTGCAGTTAAGGGTAAAAGAATTACCAAAGAAGAGCGTATGTACTATATTATGCTCAATAAACCGCGAGGATATGTTACTACCGTTTCAGATGAACTCGGCAGAAAAACCGTAATGGATTTGGTGGATTGCGAAGCAAGAGTTTATCCGGTAGGCAGGCTTGATAAAGACAGTGAGGGACTTCTTATTCTCACTAATGACGGCTCGTTTGCCAATGCGCTCACACATCCAAAGCACAATTATGCCAAGGTTTACCGTGTAACAGTTAAACCAAGCGTTAATGATGAAACGCTTGAAAAAATGAGAAACGGAATTGAAATTGACGGCAAAAAAACCGCCCCGTGTGATATAAATGTTATTACCGAAGAAGAGGGTAGAGTAGTACTTGAATTTATTCTTCGTGAGGGCAGAAACCGCCAAATCAGAAAGATGTGTGAAGCAGTCGGATTGCAGGTTGCAAGGCTTAAAAGAATTTCAATCGGGCCTGTAAAGCTCGGTATGCTTCAAACCGGAAAAACACGCCGCCTTACTGATAACGAGGTGCATAAGCTTCTTCGTTCTTCAAACCCGGCTACACAGGAAGATAATAATTAAATCAAAAAAGCTGTCGGAGTTTTAACTCCGACAGCTTTTTGTATATTCACATTAGTCTTGACCGTTAAGTATTGCAAAGTTTTCTTTATTGCATTTATAAAGATTTTTGAATACCTTAAAGTTCTTTTCATATACATCTTTAGTTGCTTTATTTGGATGATATGTAGTTTTAACAGGAATAAGCTTTTTAACATCCTTCATTGAAGGTACAAGTCCCATTCCGACAGCAATACAAGCTGCTGCACCTACCGCACCGATGTTTTGTGGTGATTCAACGACTACTACATCTCTTTGAAGAATATCGGCAAGGATTTGGCAGGTTGTTTCACCAAGAGCGCCGCCGCCGCAGAAACGAACTGCTTCAGAAGTTTTAACTTTAAGGCCTTGTCTTTCATACATCCACTTCATATGGAAGCAAATTCCTTCAACTACTGCACGAATAAGCTCTGTTTTACCTGTTTCAAGCCTGATATTGAAGAACATGCCTGCTGCATTTGGGTCTTCAAACGGGCATCTGTTACCGTGAAGCCAAGGTGTGAAGATTACACCGTTAGAACCGGCAGGGATTGTATCAATAACTTCTTCAAGGTAATCATACATATTAAATTCAACCTGCTCAAAGCTATCGGCAGCGTTACCGTACTTTTTAAGGAATACACCGATTTCATCAAGTGCAAGGTGGTCTTTAACCCAGCCAACGCATTTATTAGATGTTTCAAGCTCTGCAAAGTAATTGAATGTTGCAGGGTCAGCACCTACGATAGCAGCAATCATAGCGCCTGTATCAACAGTTTGCTTTTCAACTACTGTTCCAACCCAGCCTGATGTACCTGAATAAATATGAGTATCTCCTACTTCGGTAGCACCTGCACCTACACCGATAAGTGAAGCGTCACCGCCGCCGCCGTATACAGCTGTTCCCGGTGCAAGGCCGAGTTCTTTTGCAGCTTCTTCTGTTACTTCGCCGACTTTTTCTGTACTCTTTTTAATCGGTGCAAGGTGTTCCATTTTAACACCAACCATATCGCATACAGGTTTGCACCAACCTTCGTGGCCTTTTCTTGTATCATAAAGAAGAGTACCGAATGCAGAATCCTGAGTCATAACAAATTCACCGCTTGCACGAAGAATGAGATATTCTTTAATATCAAGCCATTTATAAATCTTTTTAAAGTTTTCAGGTTCGTGAGCTTCAACCCATCTGTATTTCCAAATAGGGTCTTTTACAGATGATGAAACCGCACCTGTATATCTGAGGTATTTGAGAAGCTTTGTAATTTCCGCACCTGCAACTTGTACACCGTGAGCCATACCTTTTTTAAGCTCTTCTCTTGCACGCTGGTCCATATAAGTCATAGGGCGCCTGATGCAATTACCTTCCTTGTCAACAAGTACAAGGCCCTGCATTGCGGAGCAAAAGCTAATTCCTTCAACCTGCTCTTTTTTTATGGTAGGCATTTTGTCAAATACAGTTCTTGTGGTAGAACACATTGCACCCCACCATTCATCTGCATCCTGCTCGGCACCGCCCTTAACACCTGTTTCATCATCTACATAAAGGTTGTAGCCTGCTGTTGCAGATGCTAATATCCTCATTGAATCTTCAATTTCAATAAGGCAGGTTTTAATACCTGTTGTGCCGATGTCGTATGTAATTACATATTTTTTCATACCTTATATCCTCCGTGTTTTGCTTTTGGCAAAATTATTATGCTTTCAAATGAATGCTGTGTAATACTATCTATTATATCGTACACTGTGTTCACTTTCAAGAACAAATGTTAAATTTTACTGCTGTTTTTTCTTTTCATAGGTGAATGCAGACTCGATAAAGCTTAACAGTTGGCTGATAACCTGCTCATCATCCATTTTATTTACGTCAATACCCGTGTATATTTCAAATCTTTTTCTGTAATAATCACAGGTATATGAAAATTGAAGGGAAGTCAACAGATTGTCAAGATAAAATGCGAAAAGTTTAGGGTCAAGGTCAGCCCTGACATCACCTTTTTCAAGTGCCTGTGTAATGCTTGTGATATATTTCTTACTTGTGCTTTCTTCAATGGCTGTTGCAAGGGTGACTACCATTTCCTCGTTTTTTAGCGCAGTTATTTCGTTGTATAGTTTAATGTAGTTGGCATACTTTTTTGAATGGAAGCAGGTTGCACGAATTACTTTTTCGGCTTTTACCAGCAATTTATCATCACTTGCCATAATATCGTCAAGCGTATCATCAAGTATTTTCATACCCCTTTGCAAGCAGGTGATAAATAAATCTTCTTTAGTTGAAAAATATTTATACATAAGCCCGATACTTATTCCGCATTTTTTGGCAATTACATTTATATTTGCTTTTTCATAGCCTTTTGATGAGAATTCTTCAATCCCTGTTTCAAGTATAAGTTCCTGTCGTTCTTCACTTGCTCTTTCAAAAGCTTCTTTGTAGCGATTTTCTAACATTTTTATAAATTTTGTAGTGTTGCACAAAATTGAATGTTCCTCTTTGTGCAAGCTCCACAAATCTCCCTCTCAAAACCTATTTAATACAAATGTATATTACCATTTTGCGCTGCTTTTTGCAAGAAATAAAGTGATTTTTTAATATTTTGTGATTTGACAAATCGTAAAAAAGTGATATACTTAAAGTGTAAATTTTAGTGAGTGGCCACTCACACCTTAACAGGTGAGTAACCGCTCACATCAAAATACAATGATTTCTAAGGAGGAATACCAAAATGGATACAAGATTCGCAATTACAGAGTATCCTGATGCAGCAGCTATCACAGCTCAGCTTGATGCGCTCATCAAAAAGCCAATTTATTCAATCAACCGTGCAGCTCTTAAAAAGTATGAAGAAGAATACTTCGAGAAGAAGTGCGCAAAATCAAAGGAAATGATTACAGAAGCAAAGAATGTTATCCCTGGTGGTGTACAGCACAACCTTGCATTCAACTATCCTTTCCCAATCGTTATGACAAAAGCTAAGGGCAACAGGCTCTATGATATTGATGGTAACGAATATTTCGACTTCCTTCAGGCAGGCGGTCCTACAATCATCGGTTCAAACGATGATGTTGTAAAAGAAAAGGTTAAGGAGCTTCTTGATGATTGCGGTCCTTCAACCGGTTTGTTCCATCCTTATGAATATAAGCTCGCTAAAAAGATTAGCGAATGCTTCCCATCAGTTGAAATGTTCCGTATGCTTGGTTCGGGTACAGAATCTTGTATGTGTGCTGTTCGTGTAGCTCGTCTTGCAACAGGTCATAAGAACATCATTAAAATGGGTGGTGCTTACCACGGTTGGTCTGACCAGCTTGCTTGGGGTATGCGTGTTCCTGGTACTCTTAATCTCCAGTCACACGGTGTTCCTATGTTTGTATTTAAGCATACACAGGAATTCTTCCCTAATGACCTTAAAGACCTTGAAAAGAAACTTATTATCAATAAGTTCCGTGGCGGTACAGCTGCTGTATTTATCGAACCATGCGGCCCTGAATCAGCTACCCGTCCTGTTGATAAGGACTTCCCTAAGGGTGTTCAGGCTCTTTGCCGTAAGTATGGCGCTCTTCTTGTTTGTGATGAAGTTGTAACAGGCTTCCGTATCGGCCTTTCAGGCGCACAGGGTTATTATGGTATTGACCCTGATATTACAATCTTCGGTAAGATTATCGCAGGCGGTTATCCTGGTGCTGGCGGTATCGGCGGTCACAGAGAAGTTATGAAGTATCTTGGTGCAGGTCTTGATAAGGCTGAAGGCAAGAAGATTCATAAGGCTATGTGCGGCGGTACAATGGCTGCTACTCCTATTTCTTGCTGCGCAGGTTACACAGTAATTTGCGAAATTGAAAAGAGAAATGCTTGCCAGGTTGCAGGTCAGATGGCTGACAGACTTGTTAAGGGTATTAATGAGTCAATTAAGAAGTATGACCTTCCGTTTGTTTGCTACAATGTTGGTTCTATCTGCCAGCTTCATACAGTTGCTACAATGCACTTCAGAATTAACTGGAAGAAGCCTTGGACTATTCCATCAGTACTTAAGGAAACAGGTATCCGTCAGACTGAAATGCAGTATATGGGTGCTGCCTATATGGCTGAAGGCCTTGTAACTCTTGCAGGTTCTCGTCTTTATACTTCAAGTGCTTATACTGAAGAAGATATTGATGAATGTATCAAGAGATTTGATAAGGTTCTTTCTCAGTGCGAAAAGATTGATTACTAATCAATAATTTAAGGGAGCAGGTTAATACTGCTCCCTTTATGTGCATTTGTGCATTTATATATTTTAATATTTAAGGAGAAAATTTATGGCTTACGATGTTGAAGAAGCGAAGAAATTAGTCGTTGAAGCAGGTAAAAAGCTTCTTGAAACAGGTCTTATTGCTCGTACTTGGGGTAATGTATCTGCAAGAATCAGTGATACGCAATTTGTAATTACACCATCAGGTCGTGCATATGATACACTTACACCTGAAGAAGTAGTTGTTGTTAATATTGATGACTGCTCACACGAAGGTGATATTAAACCATCTTCTGAAAAGGGTATTCATGCAGATGCTTATAAACATCATCCGCTTGTTAATTTCGTTATTCATACTCACCAAAAGGCTGCTACTATTGTCAGCATTACAGGTATGGAAATCAGAAATGTATATAATGAATTTAAGCCGGTTCTTGGTGATTATGTACCTGTTGCCGAATATGCTATGTCAACAACAAACCCACTTCGTAAAAATGTTGAAAAATGTATGATGATGAATCCAAGCTGCTGTGCATTTATGCTTATGCATCACGGTACACTCTGCCTTGGTGAAAGCTTTGACCAGGCATTTGAAGTGGCTGATACACTTGAAAAATGCTGCGAAAAGGTTATTAAGGATAATTATCTTCGTCATTCTTGGGAAAAGACTTATTCTGTTGATAATAAACTTAATTATTTCCTTGAAAAAGAAGATGCAGGCAAAATGCCTGAAGCAGTTTGCGATCTCGGTTCTTCTGTAAGAAACGGTGGTATCTTCACACTTACTTACGATGGCGGCAAGAAAGTTGATGTTGATATGACAACAGGCCTTGCTGTTAAC
>CAVLCX010000059.1:6251-8347 GCA_963661525.1 bacterium | reverse complement strand
TGTCCAAGCTATTTTTCACAATCCCTCCGAGTGCAACAAGTTGCACCCACCTCCCATTTACAATGGAGGCAAGAAGGTTTATTGATTTTATCCGGCGCGTTTTAGCCACTTTATCGGAGTCTAAAACCTTTCTGCAAGCAGAAAGGTTTATTTTTTTGTTTGTATATGTTAAAATTAAAGTATCAATTTTCGGAAGGTGCAAAATGAATTACAATAACGAAAAATTTATTAAAGAATTTAAAAATATAATGCTTAAAATTAAGGCACAAAAGGTGCTTTTTGTTTGCTCCGGCGAATATGACAGGTATGGCTATCGCAAAGCACTTGATGAAATAAAAATCAAAAGTGTTGCGTTTACTTCGTTTGAGCCTTGCCCGGAAGTAAGCTCCGTACAAAAGGGGATAGAAACTTTCAGGTCTAATGCCTGCGATTTTGTTGTTGCTGTCGGCGGGGGAAGTGCTATTGATACCGCAAAAGGCATTAAGTATTATTCAAAGCTTGATTTTAAAATTTTAGCGGTGCCTACCACTGCCGGAACGGGAGCGGAAGTCACTCGCTTTTCGGTTTTATATAACAATAAGGATAAAGCTTCTGTAAGTGATTGGGACATTATTCCCGATTATCAAATATTTGATTATACAACACTTAAATCGTTACCTTATGAGCAAAAGGTAGCTACTTCGCTTGATGCATTTTGCCACAGCGTTGAAGCTTATTGGTCAATAGATGCAAATGACGAAAGCAGGCAGTACAGCAAAAAGGCACTTTCTCTTTTTAATAATAATTTTGTGAAATATCTTGAAAATGATGAAAATACATTTGAGCCTATGCTTGAATGCAGTATGCTGGCAGGCAAAGCAATCAATCTTGCCAGAACTACTGCACCGCACGCATTCAGCTATAAGCTTCATAAGTTAAAAGGATTTCATCACGGAAGAGCGGTGGCTGTATCACTTGCTTATATTTGGAAATATATGGCAAATGCGGGTGATAAGCTTACATCTCTTATGAATGAAACAACAGATATTACGGGATTTGATTATGCAGGGTTTATTGATTTTTTAAAAGATCTTGGTTTGCTTGATGATTTGACTATGACAAAAGCCGAATTTGAAGAAACAATTCACGGTGTTAATACCGCCAGACTTCAAAATTTTCCTATGAAATTAACCGATAAAGATATTGAAAATATTTATTCTTCGTTTATTTTGGTTAAATGACACGCAAGGTACACATGGGTATTATATCTTATAGCTGAAAGGGAGTGGCAGGATGTTTTCTGTATTAGTAGCAGATGATGAAAAAGCAATAAGGGAAAGCATTAAGGACTATCTTGAGGCAAAAGGATATTCGGTGAAAACGGCAACCGATGGTGAAAGCGCGCTTGAGCTGTTTTATGAAAATTCTTTTGATTTAGTAATACTTGATGTTATGATGCCGAAAGTGGATGGATTTGATGCTTGCAGAGCTGTAAGAAGAGCAAGCAATTTGCCTGTTTTGTTTTTAACTGCAAAGGGGCAGGAGGCTGATTTCCTGAAAGGCTTTGAATGTGGGTGCGATGATTATGTTGTTAAGCCTTTTCCGCTGTCCGTTCTTTATGAAAAATGCAATTCGCTTATAAAACGCTACAAGGGGATAGACAGTGCAAATTGGCTTAAAGTATCCGGTGTGGCTCTCGATTTATCGTGCAAAAGAGCTTATGTCGGCGAAAAGGAAATCAAACTTTCATCAAAGGATTTTAAAATTCTCTGCTATCTTATGGAAAACAAAAATATTGTTTTAAATCGTGAGCTGATTTTAACTTTTGCTTGGGGATATGATTTTGACGGTGACGACAGGGTGGTTGACACCCATATTAAGCGTATCCGCAAAGCACTGGGTGAAAAAGCAGAATGTATTAAAACAATAATAAATACCGGCTACTCCTTTAGGGAGGTATGACTTATGAAAAAAACAAATAAGGTATTGGCTTTGGCTTTTGCGGTGGTTTTAATTCTATATGCAGGTTCTATCGGTACTTTGTATATCGAAAGCAGGAAAGGTGTAAAATCAGGTGCCTCATCTGAAATTATGGATTTGTTTAATAGCTTTAATTT
>CAVLCX010000059.1:0-6241 GCA_963661525.1 bacterium | reverse complement strand
GTATTATATTTATGATGAAAGCGGAAAAAAGTGCCTTGCAAAGAGTTTTAACGAAATAGCTTTTACACGCCCTCCGCTTATGGATGATGAAACAATTAACCTTGATGAATATTTATCAAAAGATAAGTTGACCGAACTTGCAAATATGAGTAAAAAATACGGTGAAAACTATTCAACATTCAAATTTGCAATTGAAAACGGAAAAGTAATTCCATGCTCATTGACCTTTAGGATATTGCAGCCTTACGGTCACGACGGTGAAACATTCTATTTTACAGATAAAAAGCCGACTGATGAAATAAGCTGCTTATCACATTATTTTAATATGGAGATTTATTCGCTTTTAGGCAGTGACTTTATGCTTGAAGATTATGATTATATTGACGCTAAGTATAAAGCCGGCAAGGTGAATAAAGCTGAAATGCCTGAAAATAAAGACACAAATGTAAATACACAGTCGGATATTGATTATTCTGATGAATATTTCAGCAAAGACGGCAGGTATATTATCAAAGAGACGTTTGAATTTGCCACTGAAGACGGAAATGTGTATAATTTGATTACTTACACAGCACTAAATATTTTTGAAAATACCGTTCATTATTATTTGTTTACAAACTGGGCAATCGGCTTATCCTGCTTTTTTGCGGTAATGCTTGCTGTTTCACTTGCAAGTGCGTATTCAATTATGAAAAAAGAGCAGATGAAATATGCAAAGTATTCATTTTCAAATGCTGCGGCGCACGAGCTTAAAACACCGCTTGCAATTATTCAAAACCGCTGTGAGCTTGTTATGGAAAATGTAAACGAAAGCAAAAACGGCGAATATGTAAAATCAATTTATGAAGAATCAATAAGAATGAATAAGCTGGTAAAAAATCTTTTGCAGTATAATTCGCTTACAATGAATACGGATATTGATAAAAAAGAATGTGACCTTGACCGAATAGTGAAAAAAGAGATAGAAAAGTACCGCCCGCTTTCGGCTTTAAAGGATGTAGGGATAGAAGACTTGGCCTGTGAAAAGTGCAGGGTAAAATGCAATGATGAACTTATAAGCCTTGTTATTGATAATTTCCTTTCAAATGCGGTTAAATTTGCCGAACCTAAATCTGTAATTAAAGTCAGCCTGAATAAAAAAGGCAAAAAATTCAGACTCGGTGTTTATAATCAGGGCGAAACTATTTCAAAACAGCAGGGTAAAGAACTGTGGGAACTTCTTTATAAAGGCGATATGTCACGAAGCAGGGATGAAAATTCATCCGGTATGGGGCTTGCAATTTGCAGGCAGATACTTGAACTTCATAATTTTAAGTATGGTTTTGAAAATAAAGAAAACGGTGTTGAATTTTATTTTATAGCAAAGTAGAGTTAAGAGCTTGGCTTGATTTTTATCGGTCAGGCTCTTATTTTGTATAAAATAAATAATAATAATAATGTAATTTGTATAATATTCTATCTATTGCTGTTTGAAAAAAGGCTTGCTATGTGGTAAAATATATTGTATTTGAAATTATGGAGGAAATATAATGCTTTATACTGAAATGACTAAGGAACAGCTCCTTGATGAAAAAAAGGTGCTTGAAGAAAGACATAATGCTTTTAAAGCAAAAAATCTTAAGCTTGATATGAGCAGGGGTAAGCCTTGCAAGGAGCAGCTTGATCTTTCAATGGATATGCTCAAATGTGATAATTATATTGCTGACGGTGTGGATGTAAGAAACTATGGTATTCTTGACGGAATTCCAAGCTGTAAAAAGCTTTTTGCTGAACTTATGGGTGTTGAGGATAAAAATGTTATCGTAGGCCCGTCTGCAAGCCTTAATCTTATGTTTGATTATATTTCGCAGTGCTATGTTAAGGGCGCGCTTGACGGTATGACACCGTGGAGCAAGCTTGATGAAATTAAGTTTTTATGCCCGGTTCCGGGATATGACAGGCACTTCACAATTTGTGAGCATTTCGGCATTAAAATGATAAATATTCCTATGTATGAAGATGGGCCTGATATGGACGCTATTGAAGAACTTGTTGAAGACCCAAGCGTTAAAGGTATGTTCTGCGTGCCGAAGTATTCTAACCCACAGGGTATTACTTTCAGCGATGAGGTTGTTGAACGCATTGCCGCATTAAATCCAAGCGCAGAGGATTTCAGAATTATATGGGATAATGCATATTGCGTGCATGATTTAACAGATGACGGTGATAAGCTTGCAAATATTTTTGACCTTCTTCCTAAATATAACAATGAAGATATGGTGATTGAAGTTTGCTCAACAGCTAAAATTACATTCCCGGGTGCTGGTGTGTCTGCTATCATAGCAAGTGATAATAACATTGCCGCAATTAAGAAAAGACTTAATGCTGAAACTATCAGTTATGATAAAATGAATCAGCAGCGTCATGTTCAGTTTTTCAAAAATGCCGACGGTGTTCGCGCACATATGAAAAAGCATGCTAAAATTCTTAAGCCGAAGTTTGATATGGTTATCAATCATCTTGAAAAAGAACTCGGCGGCAAGGGTATTGCGTCTTGGTTTAATCCTAAAGGCGGTTATTTTATCAGCCTTGATGTTATGAACGGTTGCGCTAAAAGAGTAGGCGAACTTTGCAAAGATGCAGGTGTAACACTTACAAGTGTAGGTGCAACATATCCTTACGGTTATGATTATGACGATACAAATATTCGTATTGCACCGTCATTCCCGCCGATTGATGAACTTGATATGGCTGCCGAACTTCTTTGCATTTGCACACAGCTTGCTTGCATTGAAAAACTCGTTGGTTAATAAAGTAGGTTAAAATTATGAAATTAGGTGCGTCAACAGCTTGCTTTTATCCACTTGAAACGGAAAAAGCATTATTAAAGGTTACTGAACTTGGGTATAAATATGCCGAGGTTTTTATGAATGCACCCTCGGAGCTTGAAGAACCTTTTTTGAAGCAACTTAATACTATTGCTAAAGACGGAGGAACAGATATTGTATCTGTTCATCCGTTTTCAAGCTTTATGGAAAGCAACTGTATTTTTACCGACTATCAAAGAAGATTTGACGATTTCATTTCAATTTATGATAAAACCTGCCACGCTTGTGCTTATTTGGGTGCAAAATATGTTGTGATTCACGGTGCGGTTGCTCATCCAAAAATTCCTATACCGGATGAAAGATATTTTGAAAGATTTAATATGCTTATTGATATCGGTAAGCGTGAGGGTGTAACGGTTTGCCAGGAAAATGTAAATCGCTTTAAAAGTGAGAGTATTGAATTTTGCAAAAAAATGCGCAATGCGCTGGGCGATGACTTTCATATGGTGTTTGATATTAAGCAAACAGTGAGAGCAGGGCAAAATACATTTGAGTTTTTAGAGGAATTTAAAAACGAAATTGTTCATATGCATATAAGTGACCATAACAGCGAGCGTGATTGCCTGCCACCCGGTAAGGGGAATTTTGATTTTGGCAGAATGAAGCAAATTCTTGAAAGTACCGGATATGACGGTGTTTTTATGACGGAAATTTATTCACTTGGATTTGATGTTGAAAAAGAATTAAGAGAAAGTAAGGCTTATTTAGAAACAATATGAAAAAAATCAGCAATACTGCAAAGGGAATAATGTGTATACTTTTTTCTGCTTTCAGTTTCAGCGGAATGAGTATATTTATCAATATGTCAGGCGATGTGCCTGTAATGCAAAAAGTATTTTTCAGAAATCTTGTTGCATTTTTTATTGCTTGTGCAACTCTTTTAAAAAATAAACAGCCGTTTAAGCCGCATAAGGGATGCTTTAAATATCACATTTTGCGTTCATCTCTCGGTTTATCGGGTATGATAGGCAATTTTTATGCCACTACCAAAATGGCGTCAACCGCAGATGCCGCAATGCTTAATAAAATGAGTCCGTTTTTCACACTCATTTTTTCATATATTTTTCTTAAAGAAAAATTTAAGCCGAAGCAGGCACTTGCTATTGCAATTGCTTTTGCAGGTTCACTTTTTGTAATTAAACCTACTATATCAAATGTTGAGCTTTTACCGAGCATTGCCGGTTTTTTGGGCGGCGTAGGCGCAGGTGCGGCATATACTTGTGTAAGGCATATGGCTAATAAGGGCGAAAACGGAACATTTACTGTTTTCTTTTTCTCTTTGTTTTCAGTAGTTTGCACATCACCGTTTTTGATATTCTCATTTCAGCCGATGACTGCTAAACAGTGGATATGCTTAATTCTTGTAGGTGTTTGTGCGGCAGGCGGTCAATTTGGTATAACTGCGGCATATACTTTTGCACCAAGCAGTAAAATTTCGGTTTATGATTATTCAAATGTAATTTTTACGGCTGTCGGCGGATATTTCCTGCTTGGCCACCAATTGCCTGACTTGTGGTCTGTTTTAGGATATATAATTATATTTTCAATGGCAATTTGGATGTTTATATACAACAAAAAGGAAGATAGCCTTAAAAATGCGAATTCATAACTATATATAGCTGTAAAGTGAAAACACTTGCAATTATCTATATATTGTGTTATAATATAATCACACCGAATTGGAGGGTGATTCATTATGAAATGTCCGTTTTGTGGTTATGAGGAAAGCAAGGTT
Source organism: bacterium (assembly GCA_963661525.1). Lineage (GTDB taxonomy): Bacteria > Bacillota > Clostridia > Oscillospirales > Acutalibacteraceae > Eubacterium_R. The sequence continues at coordinate 1,639 of CAVLCX010000059.1, read as the reverse complement.
ATTGACTCACGCCCTACTGATGAAAATGAAAGAATCAGAAGAAGAAGAGAATGCCTTAGATGTTCAAAGCGTTTTACTACTTATGAAGTAATTGAGGATGTTCCTATTATTGTAATTAAAAAAGATAAGAGCAGGGAAGTATTTGACAGAAATAAGATTTTAAAAGGTATGCTTCGTGCGTGTGAAAAAAGGTCTGTAACTATCAATGAACTTGAAACTGCCATATCTGAAATTGAAGCAACACTTCAGTCTGCTATTGACCGTGAAGTTACATCATCAAGAATAGGCGAACTTATAATGGAAAAACTTAAAAATATTGATGAAGTTGCCTATGTTCGCTTTGCGTCCGTTTATAAGGCTTTTGACAGTGTTGAAGCGTTTAGGGACGAAATTTCCAAGATGTAATATAATAATATAAGGCTGTGGTTTCACAGCCTTTATTTTATACGAGGTGGTAATATGAAAAAAACTGTAAGCTTGCTGTTATCTTTGGTTATGATAATAAGCGTTTTTTCGATGACGCAGTTAAATGCGTTTGCAAGCCAAAGCACAACTGTAAAATTTGAGCAAAGCGAAGCAAGAACTGTTTTAAATATGATTAATTCATTTAGAGCAAGTAGTGACGCTTGGTATTGGAATAGTGATAATACTACTAAAACATATGTAAGCAGTGAACCTTTGCAGTATGATTACACTCTTGAAAAGATTGCTATGCAAAGGGTTTGTGAACTTGTTTATCTTTATGAACATCAGAGGCCGGACGGTTCAAGTGTGTTTGATGCTTATACACAGTACGGATATTCATCAAACGGCAAGGGCGAAAATATTGCAAGCGGCAGCTCTGAATTGCCGGCGGAAGCGGTAAATAATGCTTGGCGTGAAGATAATGAATATTATGAAGCTCAAGGCCACAGGCGCGCTATGCTTGAGCCGAGGTTTAAAGCAGTCGGAATTGCGCATATTTACTATTTTGACGGCAGAAATAATATTCACTTTTGGGTAGAAGAATTCGGTACTGCGGTAAGTAATACAACTTACACTGCACCTAATGATTCGTGGGTAACGGCAACTCTTAATGATGATAAGAGTGTTACGGTATCTAATTTGACATCAAATATCAATTCTTCAGTACCGTCTGCCACATCAAGCAGTAATGCGGTAATTGTATTAAACCCAAAAGCACCGACAGTTAAGTCACTGAAAAAGGGTAAAAAATCTTTTGTTCTTCAATGGAAGAAAATGAAGAATATAAGCGGATATGAAATCCAAATTTCTACAAATAAAAAATTCAAAAAAGCAAAAAAAGTTAAAATTAAAAATATAAAAACAACCAAGCTGACTGTGAAAAAACTCAAAAAGAATAAAAAATATTATGTTCGTATACGTGCTTACAGAACATATAACGGTAAAAATTCTTACTCGGCTTGGACTAAAACCAAAAGCGTAAAAACGAAATAATAAAATGTCGTGCCGATAGGCACGACATTTTATTATACATTTTGCAAAGACAAAATCTGACGGACTACTGTACGTCAGATTTTGAGAGGAGTGAATTGTGCGAAGCACAAGAGACACGAGGCTCCAAATTCACTTGTGAATTTGGGAGAAACAGTACAGTGTACTGTTTCGTAGCAAGTGG
>CAVLCX010000058.1:5043-8360 GCA_963661525.1 bacterium | reverse complement strand
TTCAAATATAACATTCAACACGATTTCGATGAATTTTGGAACAAACAACTATTTAACAAGTGCGCCTTACGCAGAAGCTTTGACTGCAAAATTTCAAATTTGTAAAAACACTTGTACTAATGAAGAATTGAAAATTACAGATGAAGAAATTAGAGAAATAACACGGTGGCTTCAAAGAAAAGAATTTAAAGAGATAAGATTAACCGATTTAGATAATAGCGATTATTTTACCAACGGAAGTTTTAATGTGAGTTGTATATATTATGACGATGTATGTTATGGTTTTGAAATAATGTTACAAACAGACAAACCGTATTTGTGTGCCGAAGCAATAGAGACCGAATTTAATGTTTCCAATGCTGGTGGATCATACATAATAACAGACGAGTCTGATGATATTGATATGACAACTCCGTATGTTGAAATAAAGATTGCTTCAGGTAATTCGGGAGATTTAAAAATACAAAATTCATTTACAGGAAATGAAACGGTTGTAAAAAACTGTCAAAGCGAAGAGGTTATTATTTTTGATTACCCTGCCATAAAATCGTCATTAGAAAATTCACATAAGATTGCAAATGATTTCAATTGGGAGTTTTTAAAAATAGGTAATACTTATTTTGACAGGGAGAACCAATTAACATTTTCTATCCCCTGTTCTGTTAAAATAAAATATTCTCCAAGTGTAAAATTAGGTTTACAGGGAGGTTGATGAGGTATGAATATTAAATTTGATAAAAACAATCGTCCTTGCGAACTAACTGTTGTATTATCAAAGAAAAACGGCGATTTAATCGGCGAAATAAATGCTGAGTCTTTTAAGATTAAAAGAAGTTTAAATGAAGCTGACGAAATATATTTTGAAGTTTATAAAAACAAATCACATAACGCGCCACAAACACCTTATTGGGACGAAATCACCGATTTTAAATCAGTTTGGTGTCGCGAATTAAATTCCTACTTCGAAATATATGTTGACACTTCGGATGATAATGCGTTGAAGAAAGCAGTGACGGGTAAAGGGCTTGGCGAAGCAGAGCTTTCTCAGGTTAATTTATATGACACTGAATACAATACCGAAAACGACATTGATCGCGATGATTATGTTCCTATAAAAATTTATAATCCAGAAAACAAAAAAGCATCATTATTAGATCTAATACTTGACAAAGTCCCACATTATAGTGCTGGCGAAGTGTCAACGAGTCTTCGTAATTTACAACGCACATTTTCGTTTAACGAAAAATCTATTTATGACGCCTTGCAAGAAATAGCAAATGAAATTCAGGCTCTTTTAAGGATTGATGTATATCTTGATGCAGACGGTCGTATCCAACGAAAAATCAATTTATATGATTTATTAGATTATTGCGGTACTTGCAACAAGAGATTCGAGACATTTAAGAACGTTCCCGATATATGCCCTGATTGTGGTAAAAGCACGATAGTAAAAGGCTATGGCGAAGCAATGAATGTTCTTGTTGAAGCGGATAAATTAGCAAGTTCAATAGAGGTGTCGCCTAATAGTGATGCTGTAAAGAACTGTTTTAAACTTTCGGCTGGCGATGACGATTTAACGGCAGCGATAAAAAACATCAACCCAAATGGCTCCGACTATATTTGGTATATTCCAGATTATATGAAAAAGGAAATGTCGAGTGAACTTCAAGAAATTTTAAATAATTATGACAGCATTTATAATGATTGGGTAAATGGTACAAGTAATGTTAGCTACTGTGCCGGCGATGACACTTTGGAAGGGTTAAATGACGAACGCGGTGTCGTATATGGCACTTTAAGTCAATACAATAAATTAACAGATAAATACAATGTTTATATTGCTGAATACAACAATTATCGGAAAAAGAATTCTCTTTCCGTTATTGATGAATTTTATAAAATTGAACCATATTATAGACTTAAAATATTTCGTTGATAATGAACTTATGCCGAATGTGGAGACAACCAAGCCATCGCTTGAAAATCAGGTGGAGATAGTTAAAAATCTCAACGGTAGTACAATATCTGTAAATTCGGTAGCTAATTTATCTGTAGCCACGGCAAAGTCAAGCATAACTTCATATATTAAAATTTACACAGACTCGAGATATAAATTCTCCGTTGAAACTCAAAGCACGGAATTAAACAAAACCACCACAGACGAACTCAGTCTATCAAATGTCACTATTAGTGTGAGTAATTATTCTGATAGTGATAACACGATACAAAAAGTCGAGGATTTGACATTTAATTTTGTTGTTAATAATAAAAATTTAGTTCAACAACAATGTGATTATGCTCTCAACAGAGATAACAAGAATGATTTTAGTATTACAGGAATTATCGGAAAAGACATTGAGCTTCCAACGGTTGAGGAAAATATCAAGAATTACAGTGTACAACGCTTGAAGTCTTTTGCAGATGCTATTCAAAGTTGTTTAGATATTTGTTTGCAACAGATAAATTCAAGTGAAGAATTAAACGGGCATATGCTCCAAAACGGAAAAACAGGATACTTTTCTTTTGTCGGAGATGTTGATACAAATAATTCGGATATTATTAAAAATGTATATATTCCCTATCTTAATAAACATATAGCCATTGAGAATGAATTAAAATCAAAAGAGGAAGATTTGAATTGTGTATGCGCAGTCAGAGATTACCTTGCAAAAATTAAATCAGAGATTAACAAGATTTTAAATTTTGAAGATTTTATCAAATCAAACAATAAAGATTTATGGACAGAATTTTGCTTATTTAGGAGAGAAGACAAATACAGTAATGATAATTATATATCAGACGGATTAAATAATTCAGAAGTGTTAAGTCGTGCAACCGAGTTTATAAATAAGGCGTATGATGAAATTTATAAGTCAGCCGAATTACAGATACAGATAACCTCAACATTAAATAATCTATTAGCGACAAAAGAATTATACTCGATTACAGAGCATTTTGATGTTGGAAATTGGATAGTTGTTAAAGTTGACGGCGAGATTTATAAAGTCAGATTGGTCGATTTTGAAGTTGACTATAATAATTTAAGTACTATATCCGTAACTTTTTCCGATGTGATCAGAACGAGAAGTGGTGTTTCTGATATAAAAAGTGTTTTAAAAAAAGCAGGAACTATGGCATCATCATACGACGGCGTAAAGCGTCAAGCTACTCAAGGTAGTGAAGCAAATTCCGTATATAAAGATTGGGTATTAAAAGGCATCGATGCTACTAATGTAATGATTAAAGCAGGTTCTGAAAATCAAGATATAGTTATTGATAATCACGGGTTGCTTGCGCGAAAATATAATTCTTATGTT
>CAVLCX010000058.1:1365-4987 GCA_963661525.1 bacterium | reverse complement strand
ATTTAGATACAAAGATCCCGATGACAACATGCAGGAAAAAGACGGCTATGGTGTAATCGCTGAAAAGATAATCGGCAAACAAGTTCTCGGCGAGGAGCTTAGTTTCTATAATTTGTCTGGAAATTTAAAATTTGACGATAATGGTCTTGTCGTTTCTAACGACAACAATTCCTTAATCATCAATCCTTCGGCTGATTCTATATTCACTATTGCTAATAAAAATAAAGAGAATGTTATAGAATTTGATAGCAATGGCAATGGCATATTTAGCGGAACCATTTATGCAAAAGGCGGAACTATCGGTGGTTGGACTATCGGTGGGACACAAATATATGACGATAGTGTTGCAGGTCGTGTCGTTGGAATGAATAAATACGGAATTGGGGCTGCCTTTTATGCCGGAGGAACTACAACAGACGGCATGGGTGCCGCGTTCAGGGTATATCACGGTGGAGAATTGATTGCAACCAGTGCGACTGTATCCGGAACAATAAATGCCACCTCGGGAACTATCGGTAATTGGACAATAAGCAGAGGTATAAAAGCAGAGTCTTATATATGGAGAAACTATGATGACAAGCCAACCAATAATTCAACGGGATTAGGTGCGCTAATATATAAATATGGACTTTACGCCCCTCCAAATGGTCAGAACTTGAGATATCCACTATTTTATGTTCAACAAAAAGATTTTGTTAATGAAGAATGGAAAGATGGGGCTTATACTTTTTATGTAAGTCCAGACGGTTCGGCATATGCGACATTATTGCAAGTTAGCGGCATGCTTAAAGCCAATGATATTGTTTTTCAAAAATTTTTAGATAGTAACCATGGAACTGGAACCCAGTGGCGAAATTTTATGTTGTGTAATGGTGCGCTTGTGATACAAACATATACATCCAAGGAAGACGCATCCGGAGTTGACTGGTGGAACATATATTTTGACTGCAATAATTTTTATGTAAATGGCACAAAAATAGACGGTGGTTCTTCTAAAAGATTTAAAGAGAATATTGTCAAAGAATACAATGCGGAATTAAATCCTGATAGATTATATAATTTAAATGTTTATCAATTTGATTATAAGGAAAAATATAAATCCTACGATATAGTGAAAAGGACTCAAACGGGTTTTATAGCAGAAGAGGTTGAAGAGGTGTATCCTTCGGCCGCAATGTATGACAGGAGTGGACTTGTAGAGAACTGGTCTGTGCGTAATATTGTTCCGCCAATGTTAAAGCTTATCCAAGATCATAAAAATGACATTGATGCTTTAAAAGAGGCAGTAAAAATTTTAAACAACAAAATAAACGAATTAACGGCCACAGAATAACTGTGGCCGTTTAAAATATATGGATAAAAGGATGATTTTATAATGAAAATTAAAATGACAACGTCAGAGGTAATTGAAAGATATCAAGCAATAGAAAAAATGATTACAGAGCAAGAAAGTTTGCCAATTGAATTAGCATGGAACCTCGAGGACAACCAAGAGGAATTTAAAAAGGTAGTAGAAAAATTTGAAAAGCACAGAGATAAAATCATGTCCCCTATGAACGAAAAGGGCGCGTTTATTGATTGCGGTGATGGCAAATTAAAGGTGAAAGAAGAATTTAGAGATGAATTTTTAAAGTTAAATGATGAAATGAACAAACTTCTTACCATCGTAAATGAAATTGAAATAAAAACTTGTAAAAGAGAGCTGTTACCTCAACAAATCAAAGTGAATAATTTAAGAGCTATCAAATTTATGATTAAAGATTAGATCGAGAAGAGGTCAATAAATGAAAGATATAAAAATTTATGATGGAATAACAAACGAGGAAATCAGGTGTGTGTGTCAATACGATGTGTATGATTCAATATATTTTCAGTTGCCCAGCTTTAATTTCATCGAGGTGAGACCAGGTGATTTAGAAGGTTCCTTGAAGTGCTATTTTTCGTCGGTGGATGAAGATATTGGCATAGAAACGAAGATAACAAAAATAGAGGGCGTCATGAAAGACGATATAGACATTGGCAGCAGATGTTACACTAATATACCAGGAGTGCTATTAGAGAAAGCCTCCCCTATCCTGGCAATTTTAAAGTATTTAATTCATAACACTTCAGACGATAGCAAAGAAAACGAAGTGGTATATTATTACAAAAAATTAACAGTAAAAAAAATGCCAAAACCAACAAATTACTCTCCTGATGCAACCGAGTATGTTACCATTAGTGATTTAATCGAAAAAATGTCAAGGAATAATGCAGAAGCCGAAGAGCTGATAAAAGCGCTCGGCGACAAAATTGATTACACTCAACTTGAAAATCTGCCGCGAACACTATGTTCAGGAACGCTTGAACTCACAGAAACGGCTGACGGCGGCTATGAAGCAAGCGGCGAAACATCAGTTACATATAACGGTGTTCAAAAGTTTAAGCTGGATAAGGGCAATTTGCTATTTTTAAAGGATGATGTAGTAAATATCCAAACCGGCTACGGATGTTATTGTATAGACGATATATCTGAACAAGCAGATGACGATTGGACGGATTATTTTGGCGCAACAATTGTTGATGTTGATAATCTAAGGAAAGATATAAAAGATGCATGTCAGACTAAATTTGAGTGCAACAACGGTTTGAGTTTCAACAGAACCAAAACGACACTTTCACTCAACAACGGTTCGACAGTATTAAAAAAAGCAGATATGTCAACAGCTATAACTGAATCGGGCAGATATGATATTGCCGAAAGCGGCGACATGTTAATCGGCTTTCCGGGCATAACCGACTTCACACCTTTTACATTAAAAGTAAACAAAGGTGATATTATCAAGCTTCTTTTTGATACGGAAAAGAATGTTACTGATGTTCTTTATATAGGCGATATTTCTCAAAATTACAGTGAAAACGCAATAAATAATGCGGCGAAAAAAGGATATTGGAAAAATTCATTTTTTGACATTACCGCTTTTGAGTTGTCTGTTAATACGGACGGAATCCGTTATCGACAGGCAGAAATCGGGGGCGACGTTTGTATAAGCTATGGCCATAACTTATACGATTTGATATATCAAATCTTGAACATTCCAAGCGGAAAGCACAGACTTATTGCAGAAACGACCAAAAAAGATGAAAATAATAATCCGATATATGAGGCTGTTAGTATGGGTGATGGACTTATGCTTGTTAGTTCAGGTACGGAGGGAAATTTCCCAGCATCAAAATTAGCAATTGTTCCGGCACAGCTTAATTTGAGTGAAGCGAATATCATTTATGACTATGAAGGTGAAAACTATGAAACTCTAAAAGCTTTCGCTGAAAATGTATTTTCGTATATTGATGATTTGCAGGCGAAAATAGATGAATTGAAAGAAGCTGTTGCCGCCGGCATTGAGAACGGAGATAATTTAAAATACGGCACTTCAGCAACGACAGAGGATGCAAGCGGAAACGAGGTGGATACTGATGAGTGATAAGGTAATTGTAAGTAAGTCAAAGCTTGATACCCTTGCCGATACTATTAAATCTAAATCAGGAGCAGCAGACAATCTGACTTTAGATGAATTAATAGAAAAAGTGAATAATATTGAAGCTGATAGTCCTGAAAAAGAATTATGGGAATGGGCATTAA
>CAVLCX010000058.1:0-1355 GCA_963661525.1 bacterium | reverse complement strand
GCATTAAATAATGTATTTAATTTTGGTACTGCTAAGCCTACTTTTTTTATATTTATGACTTATTTAAAAGTTTTACCTAATTATTTTAATGAGGAATGTGCAAAAATAACAAATTGGAGCAATGCTTTTAATGGTTGCTCTAATTTAGTAGATATAGATATTGATACGAGCGCCGGCACTAATTTTAGTAATATTTTTTATCAATGTACTAAATTGAATATTATAAAAAATATGGATACTTCAAAAGGGCAAAATTTTACAAATGCCTTTCGAGGTTGTAAAAATTTAACTGATGAAACCATAAAGAATTTGAAGTTTGATAATATAACAAATGGCTCTGGTATGTTTAGTGAAGGAACAAAAATCACTAAATTACCTGCATTTAACCACGAAACTATTATAAACATATCAGAAATGTTCAATGACTGTACTTTGGAAGATTTGGGAGATGAAGATTTAATTTTTCCAAATGTGACAAGTGCTAATTATGCTTTTGCAAAAACAAATATTAGGTTGATTAAGAATATTGATTTGCCCGAACTTACAAATTCAAGTTGTCTTTTTTATAATTGTGATAAACTGACAACCATATCTAATCTTAATATCCCAAAAACAACAAATGCTTATCGTATGTTTAGTGGCGCAACTTCATTGATTGATATACCTGAATTAGATACTTCAAAGGTAGGAAGTATGGGTTATATGTTCTATAATTGTTCAAGTCTTGAAAATTTCCCTACATTGGACCTTACTTCTGCAACGAATATATCTTATCTGTTTCAAGGTTGTTCTAAGATGAAAACTGTAAAAGTAATAAACGTTCCTGATAGAAATTTTAGTGTTAATTATAGTTCGGGTACTGTATATGTTTTCAATAACTGTACTTCATTAGAAAAAATTGAACGAACTGCAAATCCTCTTTGTCGTGGAAATGGTGATAATTTTGCGAGTGGTTGCACTTCTTTAATTGAATTTGACCAAGACACTTCAAAAGTTACAAGTTTTTACCATATGTTTGACGGCGATATTTCTTTGGAAACAATAAAAACAATAGACGGTACTGCAAGTAAAGGTTTTGTAGATACTTTCAAAAATTGTTCTGCATTAAAGAATGTTGAAGTTACCTCTAATACCATAAAACTTAATATTTCTTTTGCAAATTCACCATTACTAACAGATGCCTCAATCCAAAATATTATAGATGGATTGGCAACGGTCACAACAACACAAACAATCACATTTCATAAAAATATAGCTCTATCAGATGAGCAAAAACAAACAATTAATGAAAAAGGTTGGACTTTGGTTCAATAATAAATTTAAACACGAATTTTATATTTAAATTGCCCTACTCC
>CAVLCX010000057.1:0-8379 GCA_963661525.1 bacterium | reverse complement strand
TTAAAAAAAATATATTGACTTTTTTATACTAATTATATATATTAGTCGTATGGCATTAAAAAGTGCCAAATCGGGTTAGCAAACGAGGATGTGTATATTGGAAAAGATAATAGACCTTAAAGACATCACCGTAAAATACGGTGACAATGTAGTATTAGATAAACTTAATCTTTATATAAACAAAAAAGAGTTTATAACGCTTCTTGGGCCTTCAGGTTGCGGTAAAACGACCACGCTTCGTTGCATTGCAGGGTTTATTGAACCTGACAGCGGCGATATTATTTTTGAAGGTAAAAGAATCAATGATGTTCCGCCTCACAAAAGAAAGGTGAACACCATTTTTCAGCGTTATGCTCTTTTTTCTCATCTAAATGTATATGAAAACATAGCGTTCGGTCTTAAGCTACAAAAAAAGCCTAAAGATGAAATCAGAAAAACCGTTGCCGAAATGCTTGAACTTGTAAACCTCAAAGGCTTTGAAAAAAGGAGCATTGATTCACTTTCAGGCGGCCAGCAGCAGCGTGTTGCAATTGCAAGGGCTCTTGCAAACTCACCGCATGTTCTGCTTCTTGATGAACCGCTCGGCGCACTTGATTTAAAATTGAGAAAAGATATGCAAACCGAACTTAAAGCAATTCAAAAAAGACTTGGAATAACATTTATTTATGTTACGCATGACCAGGAAGAAGCACTTTCAATGTCAGACACCGTTGTTGTTATGGACAAGGGTAAAATTCAGCAAATAGGTACACCGGAAGATATTTATAACGAGCCTGTAAATGCATTTGTAGCAGACTTTATAGGTGAATCAAACATAGTTGACGCTATTATGATTAAAGATTATCTTGTATCATTCGGCGGTGTTACATTTGAATGCCTTGACAGCGGATTTGGTGAAAACGCATTTGTCGAAGCAGTTGTAAGGCCTGAAGATATTAGAATTGTAAAAAAAGGAAGCAAGGCTTCCCTGCCGGGCAAAATAACAAGCGTAACATTTAAAGGTGTTCATTTTGAAATACTTGTTGATGTAGGCGGATTTATATGGATGATACAAACAATTGAGCATCACAAAGTCGGTGAGGAAATCGGAATGTATATCGAACCTGACGCTATTCACATTATGAACAGAAGTGAATACAGCGGTGAATTCGGCGATTATTCATATTTTTCTGATGAAATGGACCATATCAGTGACGCTTCATATAATTGGGAGGAAGAAAATGAAGACGAAGACTAAACTTTCTTTCTTTACAGACAAGCCATATCTGATCTGGGCAATACTTTTTATTATTGCCCCGCTTCTTATGGTGGCATATTATGCATTGACTGATAAAACCGGTGCATTTTCACTTGCAAGTGTTGAGCAAATTCCGACTTATATCACTACAATTTTACTTTCTGTTTTATACGGTGTTTTTGCAACTGTAATATGCTTGGTATTAGGCTTTCCTTTTGCTTATATTTTTTCAAAAGCACCTGCAAAATATCAAAAATTTGTAGTTTTACTCGTAATGCTTCCTATGTGGATGAACTTTCTTATCAGGACTTACAGCTGGATGACTATTTTGGGCGATTCGGGTGTAATCAACACAATTTTAAATGCACTCGGTTTGAAATCTTTAAAGCTTATCAATAACGGTGGAGCGGTAATACTCGGAATGGTATATAACTTTTTGCCGTATATGATTTTGCCGATTTTCTCGGTTTTAACCAAGCTTGATAACTCACTTGTTGAAGCTGCGCAGGATTTAGGCTCAAATAAATTTGAAGTAATGAGAAAAGTAATAATTCCCCTTTCAAAACCGGGAATTTCAAGCGGAATTACAATGGTATTTGTACCTTGTGTTTCAACTTTCTACATCACACAAAAGCTCGGCGGCGGGCAAGTTGTACTTGTAGGTGATGTTATTGAAACACAATTTCAAAGTGCAAATAACTACAATTTAGGTGCCGCACTTTCATTTGTATTGATGATGTTGATTTTTATTTGCCTTGGTGTAATGAATTATTTTGGTGCGGATGAAGACGGTGATGGGGGTGTTATTATATGAAAAAGAAAACATCTCTTACATCAAAAATCTATATTGCAATTATTTTTATATTTCTATATGCACCTATTGCGGTTATGATGCTTTTTTCAATGAATTCAACATCAAGCACATATATCTTTTCAGGATTTTCAACACATTGGTATCAAGAAATGTTTAAAGATACTGTTGCTATGCAAGCTTTGGAAAACACCGTTTTACTTGCTGTATGCACTGCTTTGGTATCAACGGTTTTAGGTGTACTTGCAAGCGTCGGCCTTTTTAATTCAAAATCAAAATTATATAAAAAAGCTATGATCACAGCAACCAACATACCGATGATGAACCCTGAAATCGTAACAGGTATTGCAATGATGCTGTTATTCGTATTTGCCGGTACACTTGTCAAAAAAAGCGATGTACTCGGATTTTGGACACTGTTAATAGCGCATGTAACCTTTGCACTTCCGTATGTAATATTAAATGTTATTCCAAAGCTGAAGCAATTTGATATGCATATTTACGAAGCTGCTCTTGACCTCGGCTGTAAACCGATAAAAGCATTTTTTAAAGTTGTTATGCCTGAAATAATCAGCGGTATCATTACCGGCTGTGTTATGAGCTTTACCCTGTCGCTTGATGATTTTATTATCAGCTATTTTACAAACGGTCCAAGCTTCCAAACACTTCCGATTTATATCTTTTCAATGACTAAAAAAAGAGTTAAGCCTGATATGTATGCGCTTTCTACTCTTATGTTTGTATCAATATTGATTTTGCTTGTATTGATGAACATAGTTCAAAGCAAGACTGAAAAAAAGGGTAAGCGTGACGCAAAATGAAAAAAATAATTACATTTTTATTATGCTTAATTTTTTCTTTAAGCGCACTTCCGTTATTTGCTTTGGCAGATGATGAATATTTCAGCCAAGAACAAATTGATTATTACAAAAATTTAGGCTTGCAAGGCACAACGGTTAATATTTATAACTGGGGCGAATATATATCCGACGGAAGCGAAGATTCAATGGATGTTGTAAAAGAATTTGAAAAGCTTACGGGCTGTAAGGTTAATTACACAAATTTTGAATCAAATGAAAATATGTATTCCAAGCTTACAGGCGGCGGTGTATCATATGATGTAATAGTTCCGAGTGACTATATGATTGATAAACTCATTGATGAAGATATGCTTCTTGAGCTTGATTACGATAATATCCCAAACATTAAATATGTTGATAAAAAATTTCAAAATCTATTCTTTGACCCGGACCAGAAATATACAGTTTGCTACAATGTGGGAACTACCATTTTGATTTATAACAAGAAACTTGTTAAAGAAGAACCTAAAAGCTGGGATGTTTTATGGGATGAACAGTATAAGGGCAAAGTATTGATGTTTAATAACCCGCGTGATGCATTTGCAATTGCACAAGCAAGGCTTGGGCAGGATTTTAATTCAACTGACGAGCAAGATTGGATCAAAGCAGCCGAACTTTTGGCCCAGCAAAAAGATAAAGTAAATCCTGTTTATGTAATGGATGAAGTATTTAACCTTATGGAAAGCGGCGAATACGCATTCGCAACTTACTATGCAGGCGATTATGTTTTAATGAATGAAAACAATGAAGATTTGGGATACTGCATTCCGAAAGAAGATGTCAATTCATTTTATGACGCTTTTTGCATACCAAAGTGTTCAAAAAACAAAAAAGCCGGTGAAGCATTTATAAACTTTATGCACGAACCCGAAGTAGCACTTGCAAACAGCGAATACATTTACTACCGAAGTGCGAACTACACTGTTGAGCATAATAAAGAAAGTTCACTTTACGGTAACCCTGCTATATATGCCGATGTAAAAAACATTCAGTATTTCAAAAATTTACCGCAAAATACAACTGAACTTGAAAACCGACTTTGGACAGAAGTAAAAAGCGGTCAGCTTTCAGTTAACAGTAAACAGCAAGATAAAAAAATATATACCGAATGTGCTGTTTTAGGCGCATTGGTTATAGTTGTAATAACCGTAAAAATTATAAATAATTCAAAAAAGAAAAAAGAACAGGATTTGAGTGATTTATATGATTAAATGTGCTATTTTTGATTTAGACGGAACACTTGTTAACACTATTGATGATTTAGGCTTGGCAACAGATTATGTATTAAAACAATATGGAAAAGAGCCGAAATGGACAACAGATGATTACAGACTTTTTGTCGGCAATGGGGCAAAAAAGCTTGTTGAAAGAGCGTTTGAACACAAGCTTTCCCCTGCCGAACTTGAAAAAGCATATGAAATGTTTAAAGAAAAATACAATGAAATTTTGCTTGACCACGCCCATTTATATGACGGAATTAAGGAACAGCTTGATATTTTAAAACAAAAAGGAATTAAAATTGCAGTTGTAACAAATAAGCCGCATAAAAGTGCAGTAAAAATGGTTGAAACCTTATTCGGAAAAAACTATTTTGATTTAATAACCGGAGCAAAAGACGATACTCCAAGAAAGCCGAACCCGGCCACAACCAAGCAAACTCTTCAAAAGCTTGGCTGCAAAGCCGGTGAAACCATTTTCTTCGGTGACAGCGATGTTGATATAGAAACAGCCAAAAACACCGACATTGAAGCCATTGCTTGCTCTTGGGGATTCAGAAGCTTTGAATCTCTCTTGGCAAAATCACCGTCTGCTATAATAGACGAACCTAAATACATATCAAAACTTTTTTAAAATACAAAAAAGGTGTTGACAAATATATATCGTTCTGTTATAATACATAGCGTTGACGCGAGAGTGGCGGAATCGGCAGACGCGCACGTTTGAGGGGCGTGTGGGGCGACTCGTACGGGTTCAAGTCCCGTCTCTCGCACCATAAGGACTACCATTTGGTAGTCCTTGTTTTTTACCAAAAATAGCAAAAAACCGCATAAAATAGCGGTTTTCTTTTATCGGGTGTGCAGATTTTTGCTGATTACAGCACATTTCTTGCAAGTCTGATTGCTCCCCTGTTATATTACATTTACATAAATTTGATGACTTTGAAAAAACAATAATATTTTTTAATAAATTTTGAAAAAGTCTTGACAGCACACGCAACGCGTGCTATAATGTAATTAAAGAAAGGGGGTTGATACCAATGAGACGAAATAAAAAAACCAAGTCAAAAAAAGAAGTACATAAAGTTGATTGGACCACAATTTTAGCAACTTCTTTAATGGACTTGGTTGTCGGAACTATCTTAATCATAATTGATAAATTGATTAAATAGTTTTAGACAAAAGGCTTGGGGCGAAAGCCCCTTGCCTTTCACATATATTATATATTAAATTTAGTGAGGTGTCAATATGAATAATTTTTTATCATCACTCGGAATTGTTTTGATAATTTTCGGTGTTATAAAACTTATTGCTTACCTTGTTAATAAAATAGGCAAGCAACCAAAATAAATACTTTAGGAGCGTATCAATGGAATTAAAAGAAATCAGAAAATTTATGAAATTCACTCAACAAGATATGACAGATTTATTTGGTATTCCAAAACGAACATTTCAAGATTGGGAACTCGGAAATAGAAAGTGTCCTGATTGGTGCAAAAATCTTGTCATTGAAAAAATGCTTAATTATAAAAAAGATAGTTATATCACTTTATACCAAATCAATGATATTTCAAAAGATGAAGCAAAATGTGTATATTTAGGCTGTGTGTATGACGAAGCAATAGATAATTTTAAAGAATTATGTAAAAGTCTCGGCAATTTAAACCCTGAAAATTTCATTGAATTTAAATTGTATAGAATTCCTATTGATATTGATATTACAAACAAAAAAGAATTGCTTAACGCAATTTCAAACAAACCGGGTTATCAACTCGATTTATTTGAAAAATAAAAATAACAAAACGCCCTCGGCATAGGTGACCGAGGGCGTTTCATAATGCGCTGTGTACGGGGAATAGGATACCCGCGACACAATTTTATTTTAAATTTTACATTCCGTTTTGTCAATATTTATTTTAAATAAGCCTTTGCAAAATAATATTTTTTACTGCAAAATTTAATTTTCGACCTTTTATATTGCCGCATTTTGTTGTTTTTAGTAAAAATACAGACAAATTACAAATAACATTAAACCGCCCAAGCACAATGCTTGGGCGGTTGTTTTATCTTATGCACACATAACTGTATGGTATGCCTCTTTCGTTTAAGCAAACATATTCATCTCTTATACCAGATGATTCCTGCTCCACTTTAATCGTTTTTCTTTCATCTAACAGCTGCACACCGTTTGATGTACCGTGAGTTGAAGCAAAACCGACATAAACATATCCCTTGCCTAAAGTTTTATCCCATACCTCAGGTGAAACACCGACTCCGAAAATTAAAATTACAGACGGTTTAAAAGGGCATCCTGTTTGAATACTGCGAACTGATTCGCCGCTGCCGTAATAAACACCGCAATACACATTCTTGTTCCATTTTTCTCTGTCTTCTTCTGAAACATGGTATGAAACATCATTTTTATGCTCCGTTATCTGCTTATCAATAATTAAATTATCATTGCAAAAATCTTCTCTTTTAGGTTTATCACCGCCGAGCCAAAGGTTTAGGCCTAATTCTGTTTTATTTGAACTGCTCATATACTACCTCCCAAACTATCAAAAAAATTAAATGTATTATTACAAATTTTTTCCCAATCATCAGCACAGTAATCAAATGAATCATATGCATCAAAATCGAGATTAGCACCGCTTGCACCAAGTACAACACCCGGGCAAAGATAATTATCCAAAAATGATGTAGCTTTAAAAATATCGCCGAAATTTTCACTGCCAAGCGGGCCTATAAACATATTAAATACAGATGAAAAGCCGATTTCAAAACTATCAAGTATCTTTTGTAATTCATTTTTCAATTCATTAAGCCTGTAATCATCATATTTAGACGATATAAATTTTTTGATTACATCTTTATCAAAACGAGTTACACCAAATAATTCGCACATTTTTTGCCTTCCGATATTAAGCGAAGAATCGGCAAATATTTCATTCAAAACAGTATCAAAATTCTGTTCCACTATACTAAATCCGGCGCAAATACTTTTTATCATAGCTAAATTACTGCTTTTTGCATCTACATTTAAGCCTAAATCTGCATATAAATTTTTGAGCCTGTCCTCCATAGTGAAATTATTACTTTTCATATAGTTCCACCTCCAAATCATCAAGAAGCAGATAACTATCATTATCACAACTGATTAAATCGCCCAAAAGTGCGTCACTCGTTATCTCAACACTGTCTACACTGTCATATTTAAGCACGACCTTTCGCAGTTCATCAAGAGTTATGCTGTAATCAATTTTATTTCTTGTTAAAATTTCGTACAAGTCACCATATATTTTTTGTCGAATTGAATCTTCATCATCAATATAATTCATAGTAACAAGCGCTTTGACATTATAATGGGTTTTTGACGCATTTTTAACCTGAACATCCACACCGAAAAGCTCGCATTGAGGAAAAAACGACTTGATTTTGCTTATATCATCACTCGTAAGTTCTCTTGTGCAGGATACTATAACATCAACCTTACCGGCTTCACTGCTTTGCTTTATGTGGCAGTCATTATAATCTTCAATGTTTTTAACTTCAAGTTCAATTGAACTTTTGTTGAAACCGTTAAGCGGAATTTTAAAAGTTTCAATAATTCTTTTTCTAAAAGCACTGTCGCTTTCATCATCACTTCCGCCCGTCACATCATCGCGGTTTATTACATACTCAATACCAACCGGAGCATTAACTAAAACAGTAATTTCACCGCTTTGTGCATTAAAGCTTTCACCGTTTTCAATTGCTGTACATAAAACTTCACATTCTGTCTGCCCACTGGCAAGCGTGACATTTTCATCTGTAATATATTGAATCAAAGGATTTTCGCCCTTTGAACATACAGTTCCTTTTTCAATTATAATATCAGTATCACTCGCTTCATTTATGCCAAATGATAAAACACCACTTGCCTTTGTGCCTGATTTTCGCTTGCAATTTCGGAGTTCGCCGTGCCTGTCAAGATATTCACCCGACGCACTTTGCACAAACGCCTGCTTTAAAATAAAATCGCTGTAACACGACAGTGCATATAATTCACTTGCAATTGCCTGAAGCTTTTTTTCTTCAACCGTACCCGGCAGCAACTTTTTTTGCGTATAGTTTTCATAAGTTTCCGTCATACTTTTTTGTATTTCTTCCCAAGTAGTTTTCAAAGTTCAATTTTCACCTGCCTTTCCTCATCATTTATTAAAACATTAACTTTTATCACCGTATCATCAAAATCAAGAGATTTAACATATACAC
>CAVLCX010000056.1:6413-8467 GCA_963661525.1 bacterium | reverse complement strand
GAAACAGTACAGTGTACTGTTTCGTAGCGAGTGATAATAAAACAGCTCCCGCTCGCAAAATACAAAATTTATCTCACTTTCTCAAAGTCTTCCAGCGTGTGAAAATTTTTCTTATTATTTATTTCTGTAAATGATAGCTTCCCTTTCCGGGCCGTTTGATACCATTGTGATAGGATAGCCGATTTCTTTTTCAATGAATTCTACATAATCCTTTGTTTCCTGAGGAAGCTCATCATAATTCTTAATTCCTCTGATGTCACAATGCCAGCCTTTCATTGTTGTAAATACAGGCTTGCACTTTTTAAGTGTCGGAGTAGTAGGGAAGTCTTTAATAACTTTACCGTCAACTTCATAGCCGATGCAAATTTTGATTTCTTCAAGGTATGAAAGGCAGTCAAGTGCAGTCATTACAACTTGGGTAGCGCCCTGGCAGGCAACACCGTAGCGTGTAGCTACGCAGTCAAACCAACCTACTCTTCTCGGTCTGCCTGTTGTAGCACCGAATTCGCCCTTGTCACCGCCGTGAATACGAAGTTCCTGTGCTTCATCTTCATCAAGGATTTCTGATACAAATTCACCTGCGCCTACTGCTGATGAATATGCTTTTGTAACAACAATAATATCCTCAATTGAATGTGGCGGAAGGCCTGCACCCACAGCACCGTAACCTGCAAGGGTTGAAGACGAGGTTACCATTGGATAAATACCGAAGTCAGGGTCTTTAAGTGTACCGAGCTGACCTTCAAGAAGAATGTTCTTTCCCTCTTTAAGCGCATTTTGAAGATATGTATGTGTATCGCAAACATAAGGTGCGATTTTTTCCCTGTATTCAAGGCAGGTTTTATAAAGTTCATCTTCATCAAGAAGCGGCTTGTTATATACATATTTGATAGTAAGATTTTTGAGTGTGCAGATATTTTTAAGCTTTGCTTTGAGTGTTTCATCATCAAAAAGCTCATTTACCTGAATTCCGATTTTAGCATACTTATCGCTAAAGAAAGGTGCAATACCGCTCTTTGTTGAACCGAATGCATTTTTGCCGAGCCTTTCTTCTTCATATTCATCAAGTAAAATATGATATGGCATAAGGATTTGCGCCCTTTCGCTTACTAAAAGCTTAGGGTTAAGTCCTGCTTTCTTAACATCATCAAGCTCTTTGCAAAACTTGTTAATATCAAGTGCAACACCGTTGCCGATAATGCAAGTGGTGTGGTCATAGCATACGCCTGACGGCATAAGGTGGAATGCGAACCTTCCGTGTTCGTTTATAATTGTGTGGCCTGCATTTGCACCGCCTTGAAAGCGGATTACAATATCACTTTGGCCTGCAAATAAATCGGTGATTTTGCCTTTACCTTCGTCGCCCCAGTTAGCTCCGACAATAGCTCTTACCATTTTAAAAATCTCCTACTTTTAATTATTAGTATTCAAACATTAAGGGCACAGTGATGGATTGTTCACTACGCCCTTGATTTATTATATAATAGGTATACCGTAAAGTCAACTTATTTTTGAATTTTGCCGCCTTTGTTGCCTGCGTACTTTACTTTTGTAATCTTGATTTTGCCGACTTTTTTGGTGAGATAAATACCCTTTTTCTTATTTTTCTGAATTTTTACACCGTTTATTGAGCCTTTTGCTTTGTTTGTGTAATAAATTCCGTTGCCGCTGTTTTTGGATACAGTGCCTTGCTTAATATTTGTTGTTGAAGAAAGGGTGGAGTAAATACCGTCTTTCTTATTGCTTGATACGGTGCATTTGTTAACAGTTGCTTTTGAATTTTTGAAAATGTAAATTCCGTTTTGCCCGCTTTTGCTGATTTTTGCGGAATTTATTGTTACATTGTTTCCCTTTTGCACTGCGATGCCGCACTGCTTGTTCGACTGAATGGTATCCCCGCTTATTTTTGATTTTCCTTTGCATTCGTTAACAAAAATTCCGTGCTTTTTATTACCAGTAATGCGGTTTTTATTAGTTGTCATTGTGGAATTTTTATAGCAGAAAATGCCGTTTTCTTTATTGCCGGAAATGGTATTTGCCGATATGCTTGCAGA
>CAVLCX010000056.1:0-6403 GCA_963661525.1 bacterium | reverse complement strand
TTTTTGCACCTGTTAATGTATTGCCTGCAATGTTTACACCTTTTGATTTATCAAGAATAATTACATTTTGAACATACGGTATGTTGTTTGCGTTAATTGTGTTGGCACTGATTGTGGCATTTGTTGAATTTTCAAGCCTCAAGCCGAATACATTATCTTTGGTGCTGTAAGCAGAATTGTTGAAAAGAACTGTGTTTTGCGATACATTTATATTCTTTGTGCCTACAAGCCAAATCGCATTTGCCGCTCTGCTAATTGTGATGTTGTTTGATGATACATTTACATTTTGTGCGCTGTAATCACCTGCAAGTACAATGCCGTCATTTGCTGTTAAGTTTTCACCGTAAAGCCTGATTCCGTAAGGAAATTGCTTTGATGATGTATCTGCTGTGTCAACAACGGTTATGGTGTTGCCGCAAATTGATGAAGCGGTGTCAATTGTAGGTGCATATGATTTGCCCTGGCAAGTGTATGTGTTCGGCCTGCTGCCGTCACTGTTTTTAGGGTTTATTGTTTTGTAGTAAATGCCCGAGCCGCAGTTATTTATAACATTATTGTTGATATTTACATTCAAAAATGCAGATGAAAGAATTGCATATCCCGCAACATTGTTAAATGTGTTGTTTGATATATTGATGTTTGACATATATTTGCCGGAAAACACACTGTGTGAACCTACACCGCGGTTTACATTATTAAATGTATTGCCGGTGATGTTGATATTTGTATTCATAGTTCCGTCATAAGCTTTTGGGTAATCCTTGTAGTTTGGAAAATGCTCTTTATCAAGAATATCAAGCTGAATGGCTTCCATATTGTCACCCTTTTTGTTGCCGTGGCCTGTGAAAGTACAGTTTGTAACATTGATGTTGTCACATCCGGCAAAGGTGAGGTGATGCCCGTTTGAGCAGTCTTTAAATGTAGCGCCGTTTATTGCCACATTGCTTGCGTGTGCAAAGCTTAATATACTTCCGTCGGTTTTATTTGCATCGAATGTGCCGCCGTTAATTGTGATGTTTTTGTAATAGCTGTTGCCGGTAGGGGCGTCTTGGTTTTGCCCGATTGCAAGAAGTGTGCTGTTTTGATAATTTTTAATAAAAGTTGCGCCTGTGCAGTTAAAGGTTGTGTTTGAATAAATTACAAGCCTTTCGCTTAAATTGTATGTTCCGGTAACGGTAACGGTTAACGGGGTTGAGGAATTAAGTTTGTTTTTATTAAGCTCCTCCTGAATTGCCTGTGCGCTTGAATAATTGTTTGCAAGTGCCACCGTGCCGAAGCCAAGGCACGCTGTAACAATTATTATCAGCGATAATGTGATTGATAAAACTTTTTTCATAATATTAACTCCTTTTAATTTATTACATATTATTATAACATATTTGTTTTAATGTTGTAAATATAAAAAATCTATGATATTATATAACAAAAGATAAATTTACAGAGGTATAAATATGAAGATTTATAATGTAATGCAATACGGTGCAAAGGGTGACGGAAAAACAAATGACGCTTTTTCAATCCAGCACGCTATTGATGATTGTGCAAAAACCGGCGGCGGTCAAGTTGTATTGCCAAGCGGATATACTTTTTATTCCGATTCCATAAGGCTTAAAAAGAATGTTGATTTTCATATTCAAAAGGGCGCAACTATTAAAGCTACAAGTAATATTGACGGATATATCAGGCCTAATAAGCTTATTAACGACCCTAAAACTGCTCTTATCGGCAACCCTGTAACAGGTAAGCCGAGCTTTGTTTTCATCTATGCTTATGAAGCAGACGGCTGCTCAATTTCAGGTGAGGGTACGATTGACGCTAACGGCCATGCATTCGTTGCGCGTAAAGACCAATATTATGTAACAGGTGATTTTTATCCTCGCCCGACAGTAATGTATGTTGAAAAAAGTAATCATATTTCATTTAGGGATTTCACGGTTGTTGACGCACCTTTCTGGACTCTTCATCCGGCAGGATGTGATGATGTACTTATTGATAAAATCAGAATTTTAAATGACCTTGATGTAGCAAACAGTGACGGTATTGACCCTGACCATTGCTCAAATGTCAGAATTCTCGGCTGCCATGTAACTTGCGCAGATGATTGCATTTGCCTTAAAGCTTCTAAAGGTAACAGCGAATATGGACCTTGCGAAAATATAATTATTGACGGATGCACACTTATTTCCACTTCTGCTGCAATCAAAATCGGCACAGAAGGTGTTGGCGATTTTAAAAATGTAATTGTATCAAACTGTGTAATCAGCCGTTCTAACAGGGGACTTTCAATTCAAATTCGTGACGGCGGCTCGGTTGAAAATGTAAGCTATTCAAATATTATTATTGAAACAAGGCGTTTTTGCCCTGATTGGTGGGGTACTGCCGAACCTATTGTTATCACTACTTTTAATCGTGATGAAAATACAAAGAGCGGTACAATTAAAAATGTAAGATTTTTCAATGTTACAGCCAAGGGTGAAAACGGTGTTCTTATCCACGGTAATGATGAAAATATTATTGAAGATATAACTTTTGAAAATTGCAAAATTGAGCTTACCAAAACAAGTAAATGGCAGTGCGGTCTTTATGATTTGCGCCCTTGCCTTGATTACGGTGTTGAAAGCTATGATAACTCGGCATTCTTTATCCGCTTTGCTAAAGATGTAACTATCAGAAAGACTAAAACACGCTGGGGTAATCTTTGCGATAATTATAAATATGCTATTGACGCTAAAAATGTAGAAAATCTTTTACTTTCGGATTTTGACGGCCACAGCGTTGATGAAAGTATTGATGATTATAAGCTTGATAATGTAAGCCTTGTTAAGTAATAATAAATTTAAGTGGGGTAAAATTATGGTAGAATTAAGAGGATTTAAAGTAAACAGTCTTGAAGTCGAAAACAGGGCAGTTCCGGGAACGGAACTTAAACTTCAAAATCAGGTTAAGTATAATGTGAATTATATGGATGGCGAAAAGAAGTGCATCGGCCTTTTGGAACTTCGTGTGCTTGATGCCGAACATCAACCTTTTAATGTTAAAATTGACGCAGTTGCTGAATTTTCATACGGTGAGGATGATGAAAAGCCGGAAATTCATACAGCTTCTTTTGACCAGCTGTTTCCTTTTATAAGAGAAATTATACATAATGTAACCGGTTACACCGGTATGTCCGGCCTTCTTATTCCTATTATTAGGCTTAATAAGGATACTGTTAAGGTCGGCGGAGCGTCAGGTGAAAATTCACCGTTAAATTAAAATAAGCAAAGAAAAAAGCAGGCTCAACGAGCCTGCTTTTTAATGTTATTCTAATTAGTTAAAATTAAGCGTTAACCTTTTTTGCAAGGTTGCTCTTCTTTCTTGCTGCGCAGTTCTTGTGGATGAGGTTGTTAGCAGCAGCCTTGTCAATCTTCTTAACTGCATCTTTAACAAGTGCATCCTTATCAGCTGCGTTTGTTTCAATAGCAACATTGGCTTTTTTGATAGCTGTCTTAAGTGCTGAATTAGCAGCCTTATTAGCAGCAGCCTTCTTTGCGTTAACCTTAACTCTCTTCTTTGCTGACTTAATGTTTGGCATCTTTTTCACTCCTTTAATATCGTGATGTGTATATACGGGAATACTATCCCTTGTGTTCTAATGCTTAAACATATTATCACAAAGTTTTTAAAATTGCAAGTATTTTTTTACTTTTGGGCATACTTTTATTAAAAAAACTTTGATTTTAGGTGATTTTTATGGAAAATCGTACTGATTTGGCGGTTGAATCATATGAAAACGGCGGCAAAACTCTTATTGACGGTGTTAAGGTTGAAGAAAATGAAAATGTAACCGTTGTGTCCGTGCTTAATAATAACGGAGCGGCGGCGCTCGGCAAACCTATTGGCAAATACATTACTTATTGTGCCGATACTTCGCTTGATGATACACAGATTTTTGACGGCAGGCTTGACGATTTATCAAAAATATTATCGTCCCTCTTACCCTCGGGTGTTAACAGTGTTCTTGTAGCGGGGCTTGGCAATACCGATATTACGGCAGACGCACTCGGCCCAAAGGCAGTTAATTATGTTCTTGCCACCCGCCATATTATAAATGATTTAAGTGAAAATAATGATTACTTTTCTCAATTTTTTAATGTATCATCTATTTCAACCGGTGTGCTTGGTGATACCGGGATTGAGTCTGCCGAAATCATAAAAGGTGTGGTAAATCAAATAAATCCCGATTGCGTAATAGTAGTTGATGCACTTTCGGCTTCCTCTTCCTCTCGCCTGGGTACTACCGTTCAGCTTTCGGATGTCGGCATTGCCCCCGGCTCCGGTGTCGGAAATCACAGATATGAAATATCAAAGCAAACTTTGGGTGTTCCCGTGGTTTCAATCGGGATACCCACCGTTGTATCAACTTCCGTAATTTGCGGCAATTATGATTCATCTGCAATGTTTGTAACTCCCCGTGAAATTGACAGAATAATTGAGCATGGTGCAAAGCTTATCGGTATGACTGTAAATATGTGCCTTCAAAAAAATATTGACGCAAAAGATTTATTTTCTTTGGTTGGGTGATATATTTCACTTTTTTTCGCCATATATATTAGGTATAAAATAATATATATTATTGGTGAAAATATGAAAAAGGAAATATATACATTGATAATTAAATCCGTTTTGGCTGTTTGTATAACCGCTGTTACGGTAACCGTTCTGCCTAAAAGTTCTGTTGTTGATAATACTAAATCAATTGATGTTTTTTCACCTGCACAAATAGTTTCTTCTATTAAAAATAAGCGCAGCAATAAAAACAGCACCGCTGAAAAAACAACGAAAAGAAAAGAAAATAATAAAAGCTCCGTTTCCGAGCAGCAGGTTTCTTCCGATATAACCGCAGTTCCGTCTGATATTCAGGAGTTTATGGACAAAGCTCAAAAAAATTTATCTAAAGAAAAGAAAATCGGCAAAACTACCGAAGAAGCGTATTTCGGTGGCGGCACACTTGTTAAAAGCGGAAATATCGAACTTCAAAGTAAAATACCCGAAAGTTTTTATAAGGTGGATGCCGATAAATTACTTGAGCAAAAAGCAGATTTAAAAATCAAAGACGCTTCAAAACCCACCGTTTTGATTTATCACACGCACACTACCGAATCGTATTCGCTTTTGGATGTAGGCTATTACACCGGTTCGCTTGATACCCGTTCCAAAAAAGCTGATAGAAATATGGTGCGTGTAGGCGATGACTTGTGCAAATATCTTAATGATTTGGGTATAAACACAATTCACGATACAGAAATTCACGATGATAATTATACCGGTGCGTATAAGCATTCACGCAAGTCTGTTTTAAAATATCTTGAAGAATATCCTACAATTGATATTACTATTGATGTTCACCGTGACGATATAACGTATCAAAATAAAACAAAGGTTAAGCCAACCGCAACAATTGCGGGTAAAAAAGCGGCACGAATGATGATTATTGCCGGGGCGGAATACGGTTCTGTTGAAAATTATTCAACCTGGGAATATAATTTGCGTTTCGATTTAGCTGTTCAAAATAAGGTTAATAATATGTACCCCTCACTTATGCGCCCAATACTTTTTGCCGAGCGTAAATATAATATGGATGTAACACATAATTCTTTTCTGCTTGAAATCGGAACTGATGCAAATACACTTGATGAAGCAACATATTCAGCACGCTTGTTTGCTACTGCGCTTGCCGAGCTGTTAAAGGATGATTATATTGAAAAATAAAATAAAGGTAGTTTTAATATTTATGATGTCGGCAGTTACATTAACTCTGGGAATATCGCTTGCGTATTACAATACTTGCTCCCTGGCATTTGATACCGAGCCGGTCATTGCATCCGTAGATGATGATAATATTACTTTTTTGGATTTTTCTGTATCCCGTAAAGAATTAAAGAAAATAAAAAAGGATATAGAAAATATTCTGCCGGGAGAATCTATAAATATGTGATTTGCTATACTATTATAATAAGGGTAATTTAATTTGCCCTTGTTATTTTTGCCTAAAAGTCGGACAAACTACATCATTTAGTGTGCTATATATAATGTATATAATATATATAGTGAATATGGCATTTTGCAGAAAACGGAACGCTTGGCAGGGTGTGACAAAACCAGTTGACAAAGGGAGAAATAGGTGGTAATATGTGAAAGTCGCAAGAAAAGAGCGGCGAGCGAAAGTACAAGATTTCAGAAGTTTGAGAAACAGCTTGAAAAAAGTTTTTTAAAAAACTTGAAAAAAGGTGTTGACAAACGAAAGAAGTTGTAGTATAATTGCAAAGCACTTGAGAGAGATGAGCGGGAGCGAGTCGCTGGAGAGTGAAAAAATAGGACCTTGAAAATTAAACAACGACGAGATAAAAAGGAACCCGATAAG
>CAVLCX010000055.1:1765-8648 GCA_963661525.1 bacterium | reverse complement strand
TTATTGACATGCGTTTCCATTTAATATATAATATATAATATAAATTATAATTATTATTTAAGTTATTTTTATTGACAGTTATTTTTCCACAGTGGGGGAGTAACTGTCTTTTTTTATGCTCATTTTTACGCACATGCGTATTGATGAGCATTTTTTATTTATATTTATAATTTATAAATTTTATTAAAGGAGATGTTATGTTCTTATGGATAACGCAAAAGAATGTACAAAGAAAACAAACTATAATCCTGTTGAAGAAGCTTACAAAATACTCGTTGAATTATATCACTCGGATGTTGAATTGCCTTCAGAAATAGAGGATGCAATTGGGTATTTAGGTGAAGTTTTAGAATAGGAGGATGTTTATGTCAAATGTAATTAAGAATTTTGGTCTTGATACACAACTAATTAGTTCTGTTGTTGGAAAATTCAAACCCGGTAGCAGAATTAGATTGATCAGTAAAAACAATACTTATGTACCTTCTTTGGCAGAAGGTACAGTTGATTTTGTTGATGATATAGGTCAAATATTTGTTGAGTGGGATAACGGAATCAAAAGTTCTCTTAATCCACTAAAAGACAACTTTATTTTAATTAAGGAGGAAAAGTAATATGTATAGTATTCTTGACAAAAGAGATAATAGTGAGTTTATGACCGGGTATGGTTTTAACATCAAAGCGTGGGATGAAGATTGCCTTTATGTTTCTGATGAATCTAAAATAGAATTTATCAAAAGCCACGGTGTGTCTATTCTCAAAGAAAATGATGTCTATGAACAATATCTTAAAGCATCTAATTCAGAAAAACTTGATATTATTGATACATTGGAAGTTGATGAACAAAGAGGCTTTTGGGCTGTATTTGCAAGCGTTGTCACTAATGAAACAGGCTGTTTAATTTGTTATGTTCCTGATGATTACAATGAAAATACGGCTATTATTGTTCCTTATGGCGCTCCTTGGAGTTACAACGATAAGGAAAAAGAAGTATTTGCAACACCTGAGTCTACCAGAGCATTCTTCAAGCCATGGTTTGAAGAACTTGGTATCGAAGAACCTGTTTTGTTTAATACAATTTCTTTTGACGATACTTGGGAATAATTAATTATTATTAGAGTCATTTGCTTTTGCAGATGACTATTTTTTGGAGGAAAATTAAATGCGTTACATATTTGAAATGGACTTACATACTGATGGAGATTTTGGCTTTCCGTTTCTCGTTCCATGTGGATTAATTTGGAACGATGACGAAGGAAAATATTCTTTTAAAAAAGAATATTCAAACAGAAAAACGGCTGTTAAAGAAGTCAATGAAATCTGTTCTTATTTAAAAGACAATGTTGATGGTAGGGATTATGTTGTTGACGGAGTTCGTTTAATGTTTGAAGAATTTCTCAACGAGCTAAATTCAAATACTTTTGATGAGGATTTGTCTATTGAAAACGAATATGTTCACGAGGAAATGAGTGGTAATTATGAAGGTACAGAAGTTACTTTTTCTTCTGAACCTGAATATTATTATGATTTACCTTGGACTGATGAGGAATTAGACATAATTCTCAATAGTAAAAACAGCCCTACTCAAAAAGACTTAAAACAAGCAATTTTAAACCTGTATAAAGAAAAGGAGTAATTATATATGAATAATAATAAATCGGAAATAGAAAAAGAAATAACAACAGGCTTTTATGATGATAATATTATTACAGCAGAAAATCTAAAAGTTGGTGATATAGTGTTGTCTAATGAAAATGATAATCATAAATGGCAAGTTGTAGATGTTGGTAACGACATTACTTTTAAGGATTTAGATGCAGAAACATTTGGTGGTATTCTTAATCAAACAAAAATTGTTTATGATTATGCTGGTTGGCAAAAAGATAAATATAAGCTTATTTTCAGAAAGTGAGCCAAGTAGCAAAAATATAAATTGATTTAAGGAGGAGTCGATTTTGACCATTGTAGAAAAAGTAATTAAACTTCTTACCAATTACGGTCAAATGTCACTTTTTGAAATTTATGATGCCTTACCTGAACACACGGAGGCATCTATAAGAGGTAACATTAACCGCTATATTTCTAAAAAAGGTAAAGAGGCTTTAATTAAAAGAGTAGACAAAGGAATTTATTCTGTTGTTGAAATTATATCGGTTGAAGAAAAAGGGGATAAGAAGTATATTTCTTATCAAAACACTTTCTTTACTGATAACGGTAAAAACGAACTTTGTGTATTGCACAAAGACTTTGAAATTCCTGCTAATTCTGAAATTGAAGTCGGATGTTATCAAAGAAATCATACATTTGTATCATACGAAGACTTGCAAAACCATTTAGAAAGTGTGAAAGCAATATTCTATAACGGTGATGCAATAGAACTTATGAAACGAATTCCTGATGAAACATTTGACTTTTGTATTACTGATCCCCCATACAGAACAATAAGTGGCGGTAACGGTGGTAAAAACGCTCCAAAGGGTATTCTCTCAAAAAACGATGGTAAAATCTTTGAGTTTAATGATTGTAACCCCAAGGAATGGATTCCACAGTTATTTAGAGTGATGAAAAACGGTACTCATACCTATATATTTTCTAATCTTATTAACTTATGGGATTTCCATGATATAGCCACCAAAGCAGGATTTAAGGTACATAATCTTTTAAGTTGGGAAAAGAACAATGCAAATTGTTCTCGTTGGTATATGCCTAATTCAGAGTTTGTATTATTCCTTTATAAAGGCAAAGCTAAGGCAATTAACAATTGCGGTAGCAAAAGAATACATCATTTTGATAACATTTTAGGTAACAAAACACACCCGACTGAAAAACCATTGGACCTTATTAAATTTTATATGGAAAATTCGTCAAACGAAGGTGATTTCGGATTTGATCCATTTGCCGGTAGTTTTTCTTTGGCAAATGCTGGACTTATGCTTAACAGAAAAACACTTTCGGCTGAGATTGACACAAATTACTACTATTTCCATAAAAATCAAATATTAAATTCAGTTTAAGGAAAAATTATGAAGCTAACAAATTAAAGAAGTCTCAGGAAAACTGGATTCCTGAGTTGAATTAATTAGGAGGGAAAATATAATGCTTTATAAATTGATTTTAAAAGACGGCTCAGAAGTTTTTGCAGAAATGTCTGAATGCGCAAAAGATAATATTGTTAAATATCATGATGGTTGTGCAGCTTATGCTAAAATGGGTGATGCATCATTCACTACAATTGGAAATAATACAATTAATTACAATCAAGTTTCTTCTGTTGAAGAAATTGAAAA
Organism: bacterium; assembly: GCA_963661525.1. Taxonomy (GTDB): domain Bacteria; phylum Bacillota; class Clostridia; order Oscillospirales; family Acutalibacteraceae; genus Eubacterium_R. The sequence goes on along the minus strand of CAVLCX010000055.1, from coordinate 5,364 downwards.
TCCAATTGAGAAAAGGCTTTTTGAATTAAAGCCTGAACACATCAAGGCTTTAAAAAGATTAAACATCAAATCGTTTGTTGAGAATGTAGATAGTGTCAACATTTATCTTGATGAAAAAAGACCATTCGGAAATAGTGATGTCTTTGGAGATGTTTTTGAAATTCTTGGTATTAATGAAAACACTATTGATGAATTTTATGAATTGCAGTTTGTAAATACTGATATTGCTGAAACAATTAGAAATAAAAGGAACAAAGCTTATGAAGAAGCTATGTTATTTTTAGCAGAACTCCCAATTGCTTACAAAGTAATCTTGTATCACATGACTTTCAAGCCGGGATACTATAGATTGCCTAATACTTTTGAATACAGCAATGTTCTCTTAGGCTTTTTAAAAGTCAAGAACTTTGTTACTTTAAGAGAAAGTATCAAAAGCATACAAAGACAGAGAATTACCTTTCCAACTGGTTTTCAAGAAGATCTTAGCATATTAACAAATGAACTTTTTAAAATTGAATTTGGTGGTAATAAGACATTTAAAACTGCTATGAAAATGGTCCAATATCAGTATAAAGATAAACCGTATTTCGTTCATTCATTTGCAAGAATATTAAAAATCTTAAATAATAATGCACCTGACAATCAGAAAATATCAATAACAAAAGATATGATTATGAATGCTTTGAAAAAGAATCATATAGAGATTCTTTGTAATTGTTGCAGTAAAAAAGTATCTCTCAAGATTAAGAAAGAAATCATTGAATTCAAAAATTATGATTGGGAAAATATATTTTTACTGGACCAATATGATAAAGAAAAATTAAGCGATATTGTGTATAAAAATATATGCGAACTGCTTGAAAAAGACCCAGTATCATATTACAGAATGTATTTATTGCTTAATTAAGGAGGATAAAATTATGGACCTTGTAAATAACACAAATAAGGTATTTTTTGATTCGTATTACAGTGAAGATAATTTCAACTTGACGGTTGCTACAAGATGTATTCACGGAATAAAAACTTTTTTTGATAAGTCTGATTATGAACGAGCAGTTCAGTTTTATTCTGAATTGTTTGATTTGTTTTATACCGATGAATCAACTGATAAAAACCGTGTTGAAAAATTGAAGGAAATGCAGTTTTCTTTCACTTCACTTCTTTCGGATGAAGTTATTTATGGATTAACTGATTATTTGAAAGGAAGTGGAGCAAAAAGAGTAAATTCTTATCTTGATTATTCAATTAAATTTAAAAATGAAATTCCAAAGGATATTTTAGTTAAATTGAAAATCTCGTATATGAATTATATTATTCAATATCCAACTCCTTTACTCACATTTTTTGATTATCTTAAAATTGAAGATAATCTAATGAGCTATGATGAATCTATTATGAGCTATAAAGAATATTGTGAAAAGTATATTGAAAAACATAACTGATACAATCTTGTATATTTGTATTTAATATGATATAATATGAATGTATTATAGAAGGGAGTGCTTGTTATGTGTGAACGAACACAAATCACTGAAGAACAACTTGATAATGTTTTTGTCGAAGGTGCTAAACTTCTTATTGCTAAAAAGAAATTAAAAGGTGTTCCTATATCAAGATACGATATGGAAAAGAAAAAAGCATATCTTGAATATCCTGACGGAAGGAGAGTATATGCAGAAGAAGCCTGAAATCGTTGTAATTGCAGGACCTAACGGTAGTGGCAAAAGCACATATACCGAATACATTTTAGGCTCAAGTCAATTTGTAGACGATACATTTCAATACATCAATGCAGACGACATTCAAGCTGCTATTGGTTGTACACCTCTTGATGCAGCAAAAGAAGCTACTGCCCTGCGTGAAAAAGCATTGAGTGAAAACAGAAATTTTGCTTTTGAAACTGTGCTTTCAACTCGAAGAAATTTAGACTTATTAATTAAAGCTAAAAACGAAGGATACTTTATCCGTTGTTTTTACTTTTTAACAACAAGTTATACAATTAATATTCAAAGAGTAGAATCAAGGGTTTCAGAAGGTGGTCACTCTGTTCCAAATGATAAAATTAAATCAAGATATGAAAAGTCATTGGCACTTTTGCCGGAACTTATTTCTGTCTGTGATTCAATTAATATTTGGGATAATACGACAGAACATCCATATAGGATATTCAGAAAGAAAAAAGAACAAATTAATTTCTTTGAAAATCCGATATGGGAACTTAGTGATATTCACAAATTAACTAAAATTCAATAATAACAAAAAGAGTCATTTTGCTAATTATTAGTGATTTGGCTCTTTTTTTATTTTTGGAGGAAATTATGAGAAAAAATATAAGAAAAAAATTAGATACTGAAACAGCAAAAAAACTTGCTGATTATTTAGAAAGCCTTACAGAAAAAGACATTGTTGATAGATATTTTCTTGACAATGATACATTTATCGTAAGATTTTATTCATACGGCAATGAGAGTGTTGTCAATAATATTATTAACATCATTTATGATAATGATTTGGTTGGTTTCTATGCTCAAGTACGACTTGATAACAATTTAATTCAGTATATTACCGATTATAATTATAGCAAGGCTAATTATGGTAATGTGGTTTTACGAGCAAAATTTAGCTATTTTGATGAAAGTATCGGCTCTTGGAAACAACATCTTGATGAGCTTTCAAGAAACACTTTAATTAAATTCCAAACGGTTAAATTTTCTTCTGCAAATGATATGATTGAAAAGCTTAAAACAAATGATTATTACAATCATATTACAGAAGAATATGTCTTTACATATAATGACCGTGATTCTATTGCTGTCTATAACATTAATAAAGACGAGGCTAAAAAGTTGTCTAAACAGGCAAAAGAAAATGACGAGTATTGGGGTGCGTTTCTTGGACCGGGTGGTTGTATTTATGACGAACCCGGAAACTCAGAATGGTGTGAAAGCCATTTTAAAAAAGATGGTTGGATTACAACAACTGATTATCAAAATGCTATTTTAATGGAGGAAAACAAATAATGAAAGTTTTTGTTGAAAACGAAAAAATATTCAAAGAGCAGAATGGTAAAATTGTCGGAGATTGGCTTGAACTTCCTGCGTATGTTAGTGATATTAAAACATTTCTCAGGGATAAAGTTGATCTTCAACTTACTAAGAAAGAAAAGGAAAAAGCGATTAAAGCAAATGGTTATTATTGCGATACTTATACAATTCCTAATTATTATTGGGATTTGAATTTCAAGTTTGATGATAATCAAATTGTAAATGCCGACATTTATATGCTTAATGTTCTTGCTAAGTTTATTGAAAAAAGCAAAAGAATTGGTGATATTAATCTTTATCTTAGTTTATCAGAAAGCAAAAATGTAAAAACTGTCGAAAATCTTTGCAATCTGTTTTTGCAGGAAAATTTATTTGATTTTTCTTTAATAAAAGAATGGAACAAAGAAAATTGTGGCGTTTCAAAAGAAGAATTTGTTGGCGAAACTTTCATAACATGGTTTTATGATGATTTATGGAAATTTAAAGCAACAAATCCTGATGAATTTGAAAAATATATTGATTACGAATCATTAGGAAAAAATATCACTGACAATT
>CAVLCX010000055.1:1019-1755 GCA_963661525.1 bacterium | reverse complement strand
GCTGCTCAATATTACTGCGGTAACGAGAACGCTACTGATGAGCAAATTGGCAAAGCATATGTAAATCTTTTTGGTTTTGATGATTTTAAATCAATAGATGAGATAAATTCCATTTTTGATTATGAAATGTTTGGAAAACATTTGATTGATACCAAATATTTTGAAGTAATTGAAAATGAAAATAAACTTTATGTTTTTAAAATTAGTAAAGACATTGACTTAAATTGCCATTCGCAGAAGGAATTGCTGGCATGGTTTAATAAAAAGAAAAAAGATTAATATCAATCATCGTTGATTCAAAAAAGGAGAAATAATTAAATGTCACATGAAATTAATTATTCTGTTATTCCGGTTGATACAGATAAAAAGGCTTTTAAAGCCATTAAAGATGAACAAGCTTATCACGACCATTGGCAAGAAAGTTCGTCAGGGTTACCGGCTGACATTCGATGGATTAACCATATCTGCGAAAATGAAGACGAAGCAGAACAGTACATCAAAGAACACGACAGTGGTTGGTATGACCAACTTGCCGTCCAATTTAAGAAGGCTGATTATTCAAATAATAAAAAGTTAAATAGTTTGAGGGAAAGTAGAAAGGCTGTTTTCCGAAAGAAAAATGCTTTAGAAAGCAACAAACATTTTGCTGATGTAAAATCATCGTTAATTTCTTGTAAATGTTGTGGAAGCAAAATTGCTAAAAAATATATGACAAATACCAATTACTGCCCTGTAT
>CAVLCX010000055.1:0-1009 GCA_963661525.1 bacterium | reverse complement strand
CCTAAAAATAATAAATACAAGGTGGCTAAAAACCACCTTGCACAGAAAGGAAATCTTTATGGATTACAAAACTAAGCGAATCCAAGTAAATACAAATATTTGGAATGAGTATTCTAAGTTAGAAAAAAATTCACCAAATAAGTTAATTGCTTTAAAAGTCGGAGAATTCTACGAGTTTTGGGGCAGGGCTGCACATATTGTATCCGCACAATGTGAATTAGCAATGGTTTACAAAGAAATAGATGCAAAAGTGCCCGATAACAATGTAGCAATGGTAGGAATACCTGATTTTACCTTACAAAAATATCTTACTGAATTAAAAAAGTTAGGTTTGTCAGTTGATACTCATACTCTCAAAATTCATTCAGAATTATTTAATGATAATTCTGTAATAATGGACGAAATACAACTACAAGGAGAATTATGCCGGATTGCTTTCAACGGCAGATACATTTATGTTAATCAATCTAATTTTCAATTAACATTAAAAAAATGCTTCGATTTAGCAGTTGATAATGGTTATACCGGTAGTGGTGTAATTTTTGTTTTAATTGAATCGGCATTATCCGGTGAAATATATAGCTATGGTTTAAATAATTCTCGTTGGGAATTTATTGGAACAACTATGGGTTATGCCTAAACAGAAAGGACTTTTTTATGAAATTTGAAAATTTGTTAAATAGAATGTCTCTTAAAGAGGCATCAGAAATCGTCACAAATATTATTCAGAAAGATGGCACTAAACTTACTGAAAAAGAAGATATTGCTTGTGCAATAGTACAAAGTGCTTTAGAAAGATTAACACCGACAGATGTTATAAATCTTTATTCTGAAGAAACCGGTGACTCGGAAAATACTGCATGGTTTGGCAGTTGCCCTGAATGTGGATTTGAAGTTCAAATAGGGGAAAATTACTGCTCAAAGTGTTGTAAGGGTTTGAAATTCAATTTGAATGAAAGACTAACTATTAAAAGTCAAGTCTAAATAAAGAAAAAAGTTGCGAATTGAT
>CAVLCX010000054.1:4012-8735 GCA_963661525.1 bacterium | reverse complement strand
GTCTGTTATTGAGAAAATTAAAAATGTGATTGCTACTTCTAATTTGCAGACGGCTGCAAGGGAAGCTATGGAAATGGAGCAAAAGAGAGCTAATCATATCCGTAAGCAGTTTCTTAATATGCTTGATAATGCAAGCAATAATCTTTATAACGGTACCGAGGTTGAGGCTGAAAATAAAACTAAGTATTCTCTCGATTCTTATAACAAAAAACAAATTGATAGCTTTAAAAATAGTAAAAAAATTGAATTATATCATTCAAAAGAACAGTTACAAAAATTTGTTAACGATGCAAGGCAACACAAAAATCTAAACAAAAAAATGTATTTCGGTGTTATTTCTAATGAAATGGCTGAGTATATAAAGAACGAAACAGGTGTTGATGTTAAAGGATATAATGTTGCTCTCAGAGCTGATAATATTCTGAAAATTTTTAATTCACACGGCAACGAAACTTTTGAGTTAAGTAGAGGGCAAAGAGCAATTACAGATGAAGATATACTGAAACTTCCGCAATTGCTGAATAATATTGATTATGCTGAATATGCCGGAAAATATAACGGAATGCAGAACAGCAATAACGATTTTATAAATTTGAAAAGCAGCAAAGACGACACTGTAACTATTGGTGCGTTTAAGCAAAAAAAGTACTTGGATTTAAGAATACATACAATGTATGCAAAAAACAAAGGAAACAACGACGACACAGCAAATGCAAAAGCCCTTGCCTCAACGTCCGAGACGAGTGTCGGTAATGTTTCCTTCAATAGCAGTATATCCAAATACTCCGATAATGTCAAGAAATTTTCACTGAGTGTGCCTATTGAGGAAACAAAGGAACTTGTTGCAATCCATAATACTACCGAAAGCAAGCTGCTCAGTGCATTGGAACTCGGTGGTTTACCAAGTCCGTCAATAGCAATAATGAAAGCACAGAATATCAGCGCAAATAATGATTTTGGCAATATTTCACTTGTTTTTGATAAAAAGACTATTGACCCGCAAGAAAGTAATGCAAATAAGGTTTATTCCTCTGACGCTTATACTCCGATATCTGTTAAAACCGAACACAAACTTAATGAAAAGAAAGCATGGGATTTATATAGCAAAATAAGCAATCTTGTAAAGCAAAAACTTGCATATAAGCCTAATGCTTCATCATTTCATCCTGATAATTTCAAAGACCAGGTTGACAGCGCAGGTAGTATTGCCGAATTAGTTGAGAAGTATAAAAATGATTATGCTTTTAAGGAATTATATTTGGCGGATAAGTCTGAGCCGGTTAGAGATATTGTTCAAAAAGAAAAGAAAACAACTCTTACAATCGAAGATACTGACGTTTTCGATTTTCTTAACGATAATATAAAAGATACGCTTGAGGAAATTGAGGGCAAACCGTTGCTTCCGAGCAGATTATGGGTTGAAAAATACGATAGTAAGATAAAGCAATCAATCGCCGATTACTATAAATCCTTAATTCCCGGTATAAGTGATGAGGGTGTAGATAACATTTTTAACAATTCGGACGAAATTAAGACGGCATTTCAAAGAAAAGCTTATGTGAAAAAGGCTATCGATTATTTGAAAAAAGGAGCTGAAAAAGTTGAACTCGTTTCAGATGATGAGGCAACGCATAATCTTATTGATGATAAAGTTAATCAAAAGGAATATGAAAGCTGGCTTAATGATTTATTTGACGGTGTTGTAGAGAAAAAGGGTATTTGGAAAGGCAATGACCCTTTTACCGAATTAGGTAATCGAAAGAGTTGGGAAAGTCTCTATTGGGATTATAACCTTGAAAATATCGTTAGGGCAATGAATAATCAAAATGCTCAGGGCGGCAATTTTCTCGTTAGCAATATAATCGGTGGCTCTGCAAAGAAATATAACAGTCTTGCTGAAATAAAAAATGATAAATCACGGCTTCAAAATGTTAACTATGAAGAATACAATCAAATACGTAGTAATCTTTATAAAAGATTTCAAGAAATCGCCCAAAGTATGACAAAAAACGATAACCCGTTTGCTGTGGCTGATATTATCGTTGAGGGTGTTGCAAAAACAGAAACAAAATCAGGGCTTGCAAATTATTTAAAAGCCGAGCTTAAAGGTTGGGCTAATTACAGTGATATGGCGGTTGATGATATTTGGACCCTCGTTAATGATATTCGTGCATTACCTACGAGTTATTTTGAAGCAAAACCGCAAAGAGCCGTTTATTTTAACGAAGTATATACTGCTGTTATTCCTGACAATGCAAGTCAAAAGTTGAAAAATGCATTAAAAAATGCAGGCGTTTCGTATGCAGAATATAAAGCAAATAACGAGCAGAGCCGACTTGATGTTGTTAATTCACTTGAAGATATTAGATTTTCTCGTGACGTTAATATTGACGAGTTTGACGAAACAGAATATACTAATGTTAAGTTATCAAAAGCAGAGTATAATAAGCTTTATTCCGAGGCATTAACATGGGATTCGGATAAGGTTGGTCAAATATGTTATAAGCATTTTAATAATAAGCGCTATTATTATATGCTTAATGAAGATTATGATATTAAAATTTTAGGCGTATATAATAGCAATGATAAAAAAGGAGCGGAATATAAAAATGTTGACAGAAAAAGAAGAAATATTAGTGGCAGACATGAAGTATCTGAAAATACCAATGGAAACGATAGAAGCCATAATGGACTCGTTTCAAACGGAAGAACAGCGACAAATAATGCTGAATTCAATAAAGAGGAGATTCAACGAGAAGGGGACAGTAACAGAACAAGAATTGTTGAAAATGATGATAATGATAACCTGTCAGAAGAAAAATACTCAAGAGATGTAGACTATGCCGAGTACGCAGAGCTTAAGCGTGAAAACAAGCACCTTAAGGAAATTAATGAGGTCTTAAAACACCAATTTGAGCTTACTAACGGCAGAGAGGTAAGCACAAATTCATTGCTGATTGCGGCAAGGAAAATTATTAAGCTTACACCTACACGTATGACAGGTGTTGACGTGGCAAAGGAAATGAAAAGCTGGCATACGCTCGATACTTCTCAACAATTCTTTAATGCCGCATACGACCTTGCACAAAAGCTTGTTGATAATGAAAAGCAACAATGACTTTGAGGTTGAAAAAATAATGCAGAATAAACATTAGCTCAGGATTACTCCTGAGCTAATGTTTTGCAGTTTTTTATTCTTTTTTTGTTTTCGCCGCTTTGGCTGTTGATTTTTTTAGAAGTACAAGTGCTATTATCATAACAACAAGTTCCGTTATCGGAAACGCCCACCAAACGCCGACAACCCCGATTGCCTTGCCTAAAAGATAGGCCAAAGGTAAAAGAACAATAACTTGCCTTGCCGCCGAAATAATCATGCTCGGCGTGCCTATGCCAAGCCCTTGCAAAGCATAGCAAGCCATAATCGAAACGCAGGCAAAAACGAAGCTTAAACTTGTGATTCTCAGTGCCGGCACGCCGATTGCGCTCATTGTGGCAGATGCATTAAACGCCAGCATAATTTGCTTTGGTAAAGCCTGCAAAAGCACCAAGCCGATTGCGCCGATTAAGGCTGAATATATGCCGCTTAATTTTATTGATTTTTTAATTAGGTCAAATTTTCCTGCGCCTAAATTAAATGCAACAATCGAAAGCAATGCACTGTTAAGCCCGAATGCCGCCATTGAAACAAATGTATATAATTTAAAATATGCGCCGAAAACGGCTGACGCAGTTGTTGAAAAACCGAGCAAAATCTTGTTTATTCCGAAAGACATTATGCTGCTGATAAATAGTGTTATCCCGGCAGGAATGCCCACCCTGCAAATTCTTTTAACATAATTTTTTTCAAGCTTTATGTATTTGAAAGAAAAATTTATATCTTTATTAAATTTAAAATTAAAAATTATGCCAAGCAGCATTGCGGCAATTTGCCCCACAACCGTTGCAACGGCTGCACCTTTTGTGCCCATCTCCGGAAAGCCCAAATAGCCGAAAATAAGAATCGGATCAAGAATAATATTTATAACTGCTCCCAATATTTGGGTTATCATTGTGTAGCCCGTTCTTCCCGTTGATTGTAGCAGCTTTTCAAGCACAAGCTGAATTATTTGTCCAAACGAAAATATGCAAATAACCGAAAGATAGGAATATCCCATTTCGGATATGGCGTTGTTGCTTGTTTGAATTTTATAAAACCATTTTATGCCGAAAATGCCGAATAAAAGCAAAATCAAATACGCGATAACGCTTAAAATCAGTCCGTTTGCGGCGGTTTTGTTAACTTCCTTTTGTTTTTTTTCTCCCAGTAGGCGGGAAAGCAGAGAATTAACGCCCACCCCAACGCCTGTTCCGAGCGACACGATAACATTTTGTATTGGAAACGCAAGGGAAACTGCCGTCAGCGCATCCTCACTGTAATTGCTAACGAAAATGCTGTCCACAATATTATAAAGTGCGCCTATTATCATGGATAAAATCATCGGTGCAGCCATATTGAACAGCAACTTATTTATTGGCATTGTTGCCATTTTTTGCTCTTTCACATGCTCACTCCTTATATTTTTATTACACATAAATTATAACAAAAACAACTGCAATACAGAATTACATATAAATAAATAGCGTTAGATAAAAGCTAACGCTTGATTTAAACAGTCATTTTTGTTATAATAAAAATATAAATGTTAAAGGAGCTCGGATTATGACTTCGCAGCAGCTTCAATGC
>CAVLCX010000054.1:0-4002 GCA_963661525.1 bacterium | reverse complement strand
ATGCTTTATTTATGTGGCTGAAAGGCTTAATTTTACAAAAGCGGCGGAGGCATTGTATTTATCGGTGCCTACGGTTACTCATCATATTAAAAATTTGGAGGAAGAACTCGGCATAAAACTTTTTTACAGAAATTCGCGCATAGTTAAGCTTACAGAACAGGGCGAAAAATTTTATTATGATGCAAAAGATATTTATATGAAAATGGAAGATGTAAAAAAACGATTTCAAAATCACGATAAATCTCCGTGCGTTATTTTTCGCGTGGGCTGCATGAGCGAAAATGAGTTTGAAAAAATCGAGCCGATATTAAAACAAATCAAAGTGCTGTTTCCTTATGTGCAACCGAAAATTGTTGCAAAGGATTTTTTTGATTTGAAAAATCTTTATGAAAATCAGCAGTTGGAAATCGCAATTGCAACCGGTGATTTATCAAATCAGGGAACATATAAAAAGCTTTTTGAGCTTGAAAGCTATGCTTTAATGCCACATATTCATCCGCTTGCAAATGAAAGTGAAATTTCATTGGGACAGTTGACGGAGGAAAACCTGATTACGCTGCCGCCGAAGAACATTCCCTTTATAAAGGGAAATAAACTGCAGGAATTTTTAACTCTTCATGCGCAAGATCACACTCACATCGTCAGCGAAAGCGAAAAAGAAAGTGCTTTGCTTGCCAAATGTGGTTACGGAATTGCTGTGTTGCCTGGCTATTTGGTTTCGAAATCCGAAGAGTTAGTTTGCATCCCAATAAAAGGTACTAAAAATATTGAATACGGGTTTTATTATAAAAGCAGCGATAAGCATATCAAATATTTTTTAAAAGAATATGTTGCGGCTTCAAATGAACGCACCGGAATTTAAGAACACTATATACATAGAAAAGGGCTGTGAGCACTGGTGGCTGTTTACTTTTGCGCGTTCATCAATTAAATAAGTATATAAATTTATAAGAGGAATTACAATGGATTTTTTAAACAAATATTCTACCCTGATAATAGCGGCGATAATTTTCATTGAAGTCGTGATTACGGTGTTAACAATAAAATATTATTTGAGCATAAGAAAGAAAACCTTATATTCATACAAAAGCACAAGCTTGCTCGGCGGCGGTATTTTTATGGTGATAATGCTTGCTTTTTCAATCAATGCGTTGTTTATCAATGATGCCAATGTAAGCCTTTTTCAAACTTTTTTGAATAACATTTCACAAACCGCAAGCTTCTTTCTCATTGTTATATTTCCGTTTATGATTGTGTTTTTCCTGTTTATGAGCTTTAGTAATATTTCGCTTATTCGCCACGAGGGAAAAACAGTAAAAAATATTTTGGGCTCGATTTTAAGCTTTGTTTTGATTGCTGCAACAATCGCCGGCGTTTTTGGTTGGGATGTTATTTACAAGAATATTATATTTGAAATCTATTCAAAAGGGTACAGTAAAATAGTTATATTTGATTATGCCATTCCTATGTTTTTAACAAGCTTGATTTGCTATGTTGAATGCTTGCTTTTGGGCACGATTATTTCAAGCATAAAAGCCACCAAACTCAAGCCGGATTATAACAAGGATTACATTATCATTCTCGGCTGCGCTATTGCAAAGAACGGCAAACCCTTACCGCTACTTCGCGGCAGAATTGACAGGGCATTGCAATTTGCGAAAGAACAATATGAAAAAACGGGAAAAATGCCGAAGTTTGTGCCGTCCGGCGGAAAAGGCGACGACGAATGCATTTCCGAAGCCGAATCGATGAAAATTTATTTAATGAGCCAAGGCGTCGGCGAGGATAAGATTTTGGTTGAAAACAAATCCACCAGCACGCTTGAAAATATGAAATTTTCAAAAGCGTTGATTGAAAAGGACGGCTGCGGAAAAAACATAATTTTTTCAACAACGAATTATCATATTTTACGTTCCGGAATTTATGCAAATCAAGCGGGTATGAATGCTCAGGGCATTGGTAGCAAAACAAAATGGTATTTTTGGCCGAATGCTTTTGTAAGGGAATTTTTTGCGCTTCTTGCCAACCAAAAAAAAGGTCATGCTGTTAATGCATTGGTACTTTTGGCAATTAGTATAATTTGTGCTCTTGAGAATTATGTATTTGTTAATTGAATATTTCAAAGCCGGTACTCGGTGAATGCCAAATAAGGGGCTTTTTCGGTGAAATATGTTTTTTAGAGATTAGAATAAAGCAATAATTATTAACCTGCTTATCATTTATTTTCAGCATTGTCTCATCAAGCATATCAAAACCATTTTTCTTATGGAATTTACAATTTTGCTCAGTGTTTGTTATCGGGGCAAGCTGTGTTCCGCCCTCGGATTTGATATGCGGAATCAGGCAATTGTTAAGCATATCACTTCCAAGTCCCTGCCCTTTATGATTTTTGATTACCGCTAATAATTTCACATACCAAGCAGTTCTATATTTTTCACAGGGCTTATGAGATTTTTCCGATAGATCAAAGAATTTTATAAGCGACTTAAAGCCTACGGGGAATAGCAGTCGGACTCCACCGGATTTAATGAAATCAAAAATCGTTACTCTCTTTACATTGGGATTTTGCAGTAAAGCAACAGAAACAATTTTACATGCTCGTTTTACAAGACTTATATTAATTTCAATATAAAACGATATTTGAATTTTCGTTTGCGAGGTTTTGCATTTTTTCCGTGTAGCCGTTAATGCAAAAGAATACAAAGTATTCATTCCTGTTTTGCTTGTTCCAGCTTACTTTTTTTGCCTTTTCAAGCAAGTCATAATACACATTAACATCAAGCGGTTTTTTGGTATATTTGCATTCGCCGAAGATGATATTATTTGAATTGTCTGTTGCGACAATGTCAATTTCTGTATCTTTTCTGTCCCACCACTTGCCGATTTTGGTAGGAGTAAAACCGAAAGCATTTTTGATAATCAACTCAGGAAGATATTGATTTCTGCAAATATCCTCATACACATAAGCAACATGATTTTTTATAAAGCCTTCTCTGATTTTATCAAGAACAAAATCTATGTGTTCGCTTTCAATGTATGATTTATAAGGATATACAAACTTAAACCAAAATCTTATATAGTTATCCTTGATTTTATACAGCCCCATTTTGCTTTTTTCGGGCTTATCTTCCGTTATGGGAACAATCCTTTCTATAATATCAAGGTCAATTAAAACTTTTAAGTATTTCGGCAGATTCGTTGCCTTTATTTCCAACGCATTTGAAATATCGCTTAACTGTTCGCAGCCGGAGGCTATTGTTTTGATGATTGAATAATAACTTCCGACCTCTTGAACTTCGTTTTTCAATAAAAATTCAGGCTCTTCATACAAGTGACTTTGAGAATTCAAAATTGAATTTTTTATGGCAGTATAGATGTCATTGTTACTCTCAAACATTTCTATATATTTTGGAACTCCGCCGGTGACGGAATACGCTTCGATTAAGAATTTTTCATCCGTGCTGTCAATAAATTCTTTGTAATACTTAAACGGAATTTGCTTTAATCTGATTTGTTTTGTTCTTCTTCCGTAAAGCGGGCTGTCGTATGACAGGGTTTGGCTGTACATCATATTTATCAGCGAACCGCATAATACAAGCATTACATTGTTATTCTTAAGCTTCGTGTCCCATATTTTTTGCAGCACAGAAATAAAACTCGGATTTGATTTTCCTATATATTGAAACTCGTCAATGATTATGAGTTTTTTATTCTCTGTCTTGTAATCTATTATTAAATCAAACAATTCTTCCCACGAAAGGCCTGCTTTTTCAATGAGCGGATTTGATGTGTATTCGCTTACGATTGATGAAAACGCATCTCTGTTCATTTTTTCAGATTCTTCCGTTGCGAGAAATCTAATACATTTTTTATCTCTTGAAAATTCATTTAAGAGTTCTGTTTTCCCGATTCTTCTCCTGCCGTAAAGCACAACAAAGGAAGATGAGTTGCTGTTATATTCATTTTCAAGCGTTTCAAGTTCTTGAAATCTGTCAACAAATT
>CAVLCX010000053.1:0-8756 GCA_963661525.1 bacterium | reverse complement strand
ATATTTCTCTTCGCGGTTGACCTTCCTGTTTTCAGTATTATATTTATTGTGGGCGATATAGTTGCAAATACATTTGCACTCAGGGCGGTGTGCAAGTACTTTAAGGCTCTTGATGAAATCATTTATGCTGCATCACAGCATATCGATGTGCCGATGGCAATTGATTCTCTCCCGCAGTCGCTCAAAATTCTTGCGGGCAGTATGAAATATACTAATGTTGAGCTTCAAAATGCGATAGCAAAGGCTGTTAAGGATGAAAGGCTTCGTGCGGAGCTTATCACAAATGTTTCCCATGATTTAAAAACTCCGCTTACATCTATTATCACTTATGTTGATTTGCTTAAAAATTGCGATATTTCAGACCCGAAAGCGCAGGAATATATCCATGTGCTTGATGATAAGGGCGCAAAGCTTAAAAGGCTTATTGATGATTTGATTGAAGCGTCAAAAGTAACAAGCGGCAATGTAACTGTTAACCTTACGCCGATGAATTTATCGGAACTCTGCCTGCAATCAACTGTTGATGTGCAGCAGGATTTTGAAAAAAATAATCTTAATCTCGTTGTAAAGCAGGGCGAAAAGCCGATAAATGTTACAGCCGACGGAGCAAAAGCTTTCAGAGTGGTTGAAAATCTGCTTTCAAATGCACGCAAGTACAGCGCAAGGGGTACCCGTGTTTATGTCAGCGTTTATGAGGAAAACGGCAAAGGTGTTTTTGAAATTAAAAATATTTCTGCCCAGCCGCTTGATATTACACCTGATGAACTGACGGAAAGATTTGTGCGTGGTGATAAATCACGAAATGCCGAGGGTAACGGTTTGGGCCTTTCAATTGCAAAAGAACTTTGCAAGGTGCAAAACGCAACGCTTGATTTATCAATAGACGGTGACTTGTTTAAAGCAAAGGTAGCTTTCCCGTTAGCATAAAACAAAATAAATAATAAAAAAGGTTCGGATTTTCCGAACCTTTTTTCTCGCCTTATTATTTTTTCCCTTTCAAAATCGGTGAAAGCGGCTTATAAATTACCATTGTTATTATTGAAACGATAAGCCCTTTAACAAAAGTGAAAGGCAGATTGAAGATGAAAAGTGCCTGCAAAATACTCTTGGTTTTAGGCAAAATAATTTGATACATCTGCAAAACCGCGTCCTGCGGAAAGCCCAAAACATTGTAATAAAGCGGGTAAATTACAAAATAATTGAGAGGCACGCTGATTAACGCCATAACAAGTGAAGCCGCTATGCTTGCTATTATTGCTTCGCCCTTTGTTTTCTTATGCTTATAAATTAAGCCGGCAACAAGCGAAAATGACGCACCGAGTAAGAAGTTTGAAAGCTCGCCCACAAATCCGCTCTGGCTGACTGCCATATGTATCAAATTTTTAAGCAGTGCAATAAGCACACCGGCAAGCGGGCCGTAGGCAAATGCGCCTATAAGTTCCGGCAAGTCCGAAAAATCAAGCTTAATAAAGCTCGGCATAATCGGAATTGAAATTTCGATGTACTGCAACCCTACGGCAACAGCCGTCAGCATAGCTGTACCTGTGACGGTACGAATTTTGGTTGATTGTTTTGTTTCCATAATTTTCTCCTTTTGGGCAAAAGAGAAGCCCCAACTGAAAGTTGGGGCGCAATGCTTTGACCTTGCAAGATATTATTATACCCTGCTTTAAACATTTCTCTCATCCGGACTTTAACCGTCGGTAACGGAATTGCACCGTTTCGGCCGCAAAAAGCGGTTCGCAGACTTTACTGCCGGTGAGGAATTACACCTCGCCCTGAAATATTTTATTTGATTTTAAAAATGCACTGATAGGTGAACGATGTTTGCCGCCTACGGTATTCCTTTTTCCTTGCAAAATACCAAATGCTTTTTTCAAAATCTATAATCATTATATTCTATTTTACGAATTTGTCAATAGCATCGTTAAATTCATCAAGCATAGAGGTGTCACCCTCTTCAACTGCGTGTACAATGCAGTGGTCAAGATGGTCTTTCAAAATCACCTTGCCTGTATTATTAAGTGCAGATTTAACTGCCGCAAGCTGAATTAAAACATCCGAGCAGTCATCTCCGCTTTCAACCATTTGCTTAACTTTTTGCAAGTGGCCTATTGCACGGGCAAGGCGGTTTGAAACCTCTTTTGTATGTTCGTGCGAATGAGTATGGGTGCGCGAATGACTGTGATTTGCAGTATTAACTTTATTTTCATTGCTGTTTGCTTTTTCACTCATACTCTTTTACTTCCTTTAATTAAATTTGTGCAAGCGCCTGCTCAATATCGGCAATAATATCATCGCTGTCTTCAATTCCGCAGCTGAAGCGCACAAGGTCGGCACTTACACCGCATTCTTCAAGCTGCTCATCTGTAAGCTGGCGGTGAGTGGTTGAAGCAGGGTGCAGGCAGCAGCTTCTTGCGTCTGCCACATGGGTAACGATTGCCGCAAGTTTAAGCGAATCCATAAACTTTGTGGCCGCCTCTCTGCCGCCTTTAATGCCGAAGCTTACTACACCGCAAGTTCCGTTTGGCATATATTTTTGCGCTTTTGCGTATTGCTTATCATCTTCAAGCATTGGGCAGTTAACCCAAGTGATTTTTTCGTGCGATTTAAGATAATTTGCAACTTTTTTCGCATTTTCGCAGTGGCGAGCCACACGAAGATGCAGTGATTCAAGCCCAACATTAAGTAAAAATGCATCATGCGGAGATGGCATTGAGCCGAGGTCACGCATAAGCTGAACCGTTGCCTTTGTAATGTATGCGCCTTTGCCGAAAGCTTCGGTATATGTAATACCGTGATAGCTTTCATCCGGAGTTGTTAAGCCCGGGAATTTATCGTTTTGACCCCAGTCAAAATTGCCGCTGTCAACAATCGCACCGCCTATTGTGGAAGCATGCCCTTCCATATACTTGGTGGTTGAATGTGTTACAATATCAACACCCCAATCAAATGCACGGCAGTTAATTGGGGTTGCAAAGGTGTTATCCACTATAAGCGGAACACCGTTTTTGTGTGCCACCTTTGCAAAGCGCTCAATATCAAGAATATCAAGGCTTGGGTTAGATATGGTTTCGCCGAAAACAGCCTTTGTATTCGGCTTAAATGCGGCTTGAATTTCTTCTTCGTCAGCGTCAGGGCTTACAAAAGTAAAATCAATTCCAAGCTTGCGCATAGTAACATTAAAAAGATTGTATGTGCCGCCGTATATTGCAGATGAGCTTACAATATGGTCACCTGCCTGCGCAATGTTGAATACAGCGTAAAAGTTGGCGGCCTGCCCGCTTGATGTGAGCATACCTGCCACACCGCCTTCAAGCATAGTGATTTTGCCTGCTACGGTGTCATTAGTCGGATTTTGAAGTCGTGAATAGAAATATCCGCTTTCTTTTAAATCAAAGAGATTTCCCATTTCCACGCTTGAATCGTATTTATAAGTTGTGCTTTGAACAATCGGCAAAACTCTTGGCTCGCCGTTTTTTGGGCGGTATGCGCCCTGCACACAAATTGTACCTAATTTCATAATATAATATTTCCCTTGCGTCGTCACAAACTTCGTATCATTCGTGACGAATTTTTATGATATGAATTTAAAATTTATCACTCATTCACTACGTTGCTCCTCCTTTTAAAATCTGCCGTACAGTGGTGCGTCAGATTTTGTATGAGAAACAGGTGAATGATTTTATATGTTTAATCAATTATTTAAAAAATGCTTCATAATGCTTGGGCCATGCTCAATAAAGTTGCCTGTTTCTTTAGCTGTTTCTTCATTGATAGTGTCAACACCGTCAATTTCATTTTGCTTGTGGTAAATAAGATAAGGAACAGGGTCGCTTGCGTGTGTGCGTGTAACAATCGGAGTAGGATGGTCAGGCAAAATCATAATTTTGTAATCATCATATTTTTTAAGTCCGTCAAAAATAATCGGCAATACCTTTTCATCAATAAGTTCAATTGCTCTTACTTTATTTTCAGGCTCGTTTCTGTGGCCGCATTCATCCGGAGCTTCAAAGTGAACATATACAAGGTCGTTTCTTTCCAAGCAGTCAATTGCGGCTTTTGCCTTGCCTTCAAAATTGGTGTCGATATATCCTGTTGCACCCTCAACTTCGGCAACTTCCATTTTTGCACAGCCGCCGATACCTTTAATAAGGTCAACAGCAGATACAACCGCACCCTTAATACCGTAAATTTCTTCAAACGGTGAAAGTGCAGGCCTCTTGCCCTCACCCCAAAGCCAAATTGAGTTAGCAGGTCTTTTGCCTGCTTTCTTTCTGGCAATGTTTACAGGGTGGTCTTTAAGCAAGTCGTAGCTTTTTTTCATCATTTCAATAAGCGGCTTTGCATTTTCGCTTGTTGAAAGATATTCTGTGATAACCTTGCCTGTAATATCGTGCGGCGGCGTCATTTTGCCAAGGTCGGTTGTACCGTTATCCCAAATTAAGCAGTGGCGGTATGATACGCCCGGGTAAAACTTGAATTCATCCGTGCCAAGCTTTTCATCTATATATTTAATAAGTATTTCTGCTTCTTCTGTTGAAATATCATCTGCGCAGTAATCTTCAATAGTCTTTTGCTCATACGGTAAATCATCTTCAGAAAGAGTAACAAGATTTGTGCGAAGTGAAACATCGCTCGGCTTCATATCAATGCCGATTGATGCAGCTTCAAGCGGGCTTCTGCCGGTGTAATATTTCATTGGGTCAAAGCCTAAAACGCTCATATTTGCAACATCAGAGCCGGGTTTTAAACCGTCTGCAACAGTTTTGATAAGTCCTACCTCACTTCTTTTTGCAAGGAAGTCCATATTCGGCTTTTTTGCGCACATCATCGGTGTTTTACCGTCAAGTGCAGGTACGGGATAGTCAGCCATACCGTCATATAAAACAACTACATATTTCATATCTACTGATTCCTTTCAATATGTTTTTATATTATTTAAAGTAATTTACACCGCTTTCAAAGATTTTCATATCCTTTTCAAACGGAACATTAGCATAAAGGTCATTGCCTTTTCTTTCAACATGGCCCATTTTGCCGAGAACTCTGCCGTCAGGTGATGTAATACCTTCAACTGCGCAAACAGAACCGTTAGGGTTAAACGGCATATCGCTTACAGGTACGCCCTCAAGGTTAACATACTGTGTTGCAACCTGTCCGTTTTCAATAAGTTTTTTCATTACATCGTCATTTGCCACAAATCTGCCTTCACCGTGGCTGATAGGTACTGCAAATACTTCGCCTGCATTTACACTGCTGAACCAAGGTGATTTAACACTTGCAACTCTTGTATAAGCCATTGAAGAAATGTGTCTGCCGATTGTGTTAAATGTAAGGGTAGGGTCATCTTCGCCGATTTCTTTAATTTCACCGTAAGGTACAAGGCCGAGCTTTATAAGTGCCTGGAAACCGTTGCATATACCGAGCATTAAACCGTCACGGTTGTTAAGAAGTTTTGTGACTGCTTCTTTAACCTTTGGATTTCTGAATGTTGTAGCAATAAACTTGCCTGAACCTTCAGGTTCGTCACCGCCGGAGAAACCGCCAGGAAGCATTATGATTTGTGATGATTCAATTTCTTCTACCATTTTATCAATTGTTTCATTGATAGCGGATGAAGAAAGGTTGTTTACTACCAGGATACTTGTATCTGCGCCGGCTTTTTCAAATGCTCTTGCCGAGTCAACTTCGCAGTTAGTACCAGGGAATGCAGGAATAAATACCTTTGGCTTTGCAACTTTGTTTTTAGCTACAAATATTGAGCGTTCCTTGTAAAGCGGAACATCATATGGCATTTTTGCCTTTTTGCCTGAATCTGTTGCAAATACTTTTTCAAGCTTGCCGCTCCAAGCGCCGATAAGTTCATCAACGGTTTGTACATCCCCGTCAATGATAAATACGCCGTTATCATTTGTTTTACCGAGTGTGATGCCGTCATATGAATTTTCATCTGCAAGTTCAACTACAAATGAAGCTTCCTTTGCCGCAAATAAAGTTTCTTTATCAAGTCCCTGTGCAAAAGTAAAGCCGAATTTGTTACCGAATGCCATTTTGCATACGCAAGCGGCTGCACCGCCCTCTTTAATAACAGAAGCCGAAAGGATTTTTCCGTTTCTTATCCCTTCATATACGCTTACCATAAGTTCCATAGCCTTATCATAAATCGGTAAGCCTGTTTCATCATCAACAGGAAGTTCAAGAAGCTTAACTGTTGAATTTATACGCTTAAATTGTACGGAAACTGTTTTTGAAGCTTCGCTCATACCCACTGCGAAAGAAACAAGGGTAGGCGGTACATCAAGGTCGTTAAAGCTGCCGCTCATTGAATCTTTACCGCCGATTGACGGGCATTTGTAACCAACCTGTGCAGTAAGCGCACCCAAAAGTGCGGCGGTAGGTTTGCCCCAGCGTGACGGAACATCGTTAAGCCTTTCAAAATATTCCTGGAAAGTGAGCCTTGCTTGTGACGGGTCACAGCCGACGCACGCAAGCTTTGCAAGTGATTCCGATACAGCAAATGCTGCCGAATGGAACGGTGACCAGCGTGAAAGTTTAGGGATAAAACCGTAAGCCATAACAGTGGCTGTGTCTGTTTCACCCTCTAAAACAGGAATTTTGGCAACCATTGCTTCTTCAGGGGTAAGCTGGTACTTGCCGGCATAAGGCATAAGTACGGTTGATGCGCCGATTGATGAGTCAAAGCGTTCAACAAGCCCCTTTTGGCTGCAAACTTCAAGGCGTGAAAGGTTAGCTTTAAGTGCGTCTGCAAGTGAAAGGTTTTCAAGGCAGGTTGGCACTTCGTTTCTGTAATTTTTATTTTCATCTACAGATGTGATTTCAACTTTTGCGTGCTGGGTTACACCGTTTGTGTTAAGAAAATCACGGCTGAGGTCAACAATCTTGTCGCCCCTCCAGGTCATTTCAAGCCTGTTTTCATCTGTAACCACTGCTACAACGGTAGCTTCAAGGTTTTCTTCATTTGAAAGTGCAATGAATTTTTCAACATCTTTTTTATCAAGAACTACTGCCATTCTTTCCTGTGATTCGGAAATGGCAAGCTCTGTTCCGTCAAGTCCGTCATATTTTTTCGGTACTTTGTCAAGGTCGATTTTAAGTCCGTCTGCAAGTTCGCCGATAGCAACGGAAACACCGCCTGCGCCGAAGTCGTTGCAGCGCTTAATCATTTTAGCCACTTCGGCTTTGCGGAATAAACGCTGAATTTTACGCTCGGTAGGTGGGTTACCCTTTTGTACCTCTGCACCGCAGGTTTCAATTGATGATGAGTTGTGCGCTTTTGATGAGCCTGTTGCACCGCCGCAGCCGTCACGGCCTGTTCTTCCGCCGAGAAGTACGATTACATCATCTTTTTGCGGGCATTCTCTTTTTACATTATCTTTTGGTGACGCACCTATAACAGCGCCAATCTCCATTCTCTTTGCTACATAGCCTTCATCATAAAGCTCTGTAACTTGGCCTGTTGCAAGGCCGATTTGGTTACCGTAGCTTGAATATCCGGCAGCAGCGCCTGTGGTAATCTTGCTTTGCGGTAATTTAGCATCAAGTGTTTCTTCAAAAGGAGTGGTAGGGTCGCCTGCGCCGGTAACACGCATGGCCTGGTAAACATAAGCTCTGCCTGAAAGCGGGTCACGGATTGCACCGCCAAGGCAGGTTGCGGCACCGCCGAAAGGCTCAATTTCAGTAGGGTGGTTGTGAGTTTCGTTTTTAAACTGAACAAGCCATTGTTCTGTTTTTCCGTCGATAACAACAGGTACTTCGATTGAGCAGGCATTGATTTCCTCGCTCTCGTCAAGATTGTTTACATAGCCGCGCTTTTTGAGCACCTTTGTGCCTATGCAAGCCATATCCATAAGGCAAACAATCTTATCCCTGTCGCCGTAAACCTCTTTTCTTATGTCAAAATATTGTTCCAAAGCCTTGTTGATAGCGTTTGTGTATTTGCCGCTGTCAATCTTGATTTCGTCAAGCTGAGTTGCAAAGGTTGTATGACGGCAATGGTCAGACCAGTAGGTGTCAATAACCTTAAGCTCCGTAAGGCTTGGATTTCTGTTTTCGTCCTTTTTAAAATAATCTCTTACCCAGCATAAATCGGCGATGCTCATTGCAAAGCCCATTGATGAATGGTAAGCCATGATTTCATCATCGCTCATATCGATAAATCCGTCAATTCTTGCGATATCGGCAGGAACGTCGGATTTAATATCGAGCGTCTCCGGCATTTCAAGGCTTGCAACTCTTGATTCAACAGGGTTGATTATGTAGTGCTTGATTTTTTCAAATTCCTCGTCTGTGATATCACCCTTAACTGCAATGATTTTTGCGCTTTGCACCTCGGGGCGCTCACCTGCCGTAAGAAGCTGGATACACTGAGCGGCGGAATCGGCTCTCTGGTCATATTGACCCGGAAGAAATTCCGTTGCAAAATACCTGTAATCCTCAGGTATTGAAAGCTCGGTGTAAACATTGTCAAGGTTCGGCTCCGAAAGAATTTGCTTTACGGCGAGATTGAATTCCTCTTCTGTAAGCCCCTGCGCATAATAACGGTTGATAATTCTCAAATCCTCAAGAGCGCTTAAGCCTACATTGTCACGCAAATCCGCAAGAGTTTGACCTGCTTCAATGTCGTTTTCCTTTTTCTTTTCAACAAAAATACGAAAAACTTTTGACATATTTATGTTCTCCTTTTACTCATCTTTTGAAACTTGATGTATATAAATACCTCTCTATTTTAACAC
>CAVLCX010000052.1:0-8777 GCA_963661525.1 bacterium | reverse complement strand
GAATATGCGTTGCCGACAGTATATTAAAAAAGAGGAAACAAAATGATAAGAATTAACGAAATTAAATTATCACTTTACGAAGATGAAAGCTTACTTAAAAAGAAAGCTTCTAAAATTCTGAAAATAAATGAAAAATATATAACCAAATATACTATTTTTAAGAAGAGTATCGACGCAAGAAAAAAAGACGATGTACATTTCACATATTCGCTTGATGTTACGATTGCTTTAGATGAAGAACAAATAGTTAACAAATGCAAATCAAACAAAGTGCAGACAGTAAAACCGTATGTATATGAACTTCCCGAAAACAAAAGGGTAAGCAAATTCAGACCGGTCATAATCGGCTTCGGCCCGGCAGGAATGTTTGCAGGACTTATACTTGCACTTTCAGGTTTAAAGCCTATTATTCTTGAACGCGGAAAAGACATTGACGCAAGAAAATCCGATGTTCAAAAATTTTGGAGCGAAAAAAAGCTTAATGAAGAATCAAATGTACAATTCGGCGAGGGCGGCGCAGGAACTTTTTCTGACGGAAAGCTGACAACGGGTATAAAAAGCCCCTATATAAAAAAGATACTTGAAGAACTTTATGAAGCCGGTGCGCCGGAAGAAATTTTATATTCATCAAAGCCGCATATCGGCACGGACAGGCTTGAAATAGTGGTAAAAAACATACGAAAAAAAATTGAAAGCTTGGGCGGTGAAGTTAAGCTTGAATGTAAGCTTACAAAGCTTATTGTGGCAAACAAATTTGTTCACGGTGTAAGCTACGAGCATAAAGGCAAAAGCTTTGACCTTGAAACAGACACAGTAATTATGGCAATAGGTCACAGTGCAAGGGATACGGTAGAAATGCTTTATTCACTCGGTGTTGATATTATGCAAAAGCCATTTTCGGTAGGTGCAAGAATTGAACATCCGCAAAAGCTGATTAACGGAGCTCAATACGGCAAATTTGCCAATCATCCAAAACTCGGTGCTGCGGATTACAAGCTTGCCTGCCACGGACTTCACGAAAGGGGTGCGTATACATTTTGTATGTGCCCGGGCGGTACGGTTGTTGCCGCAGCAAGCGAAAAGGAATCTGTAATAGTTAACGGAATGAGCAGCCTTGCCCGTGACGGTGAAAATGCAAACTCGGCATTACTTGTAGGAATTGAGCCAAAGGATTTTCCGAGCGAACATCCACTTGCAGGAATTTACTACCAAAGGGAAATTGAACATAAAGCATATGAAATTGCAGGCAGTAATTACAATGCACCTGCGCAGCTTGTGGGTGATTTTTTAAACGGAATCGAATCAAAAAAGCTTGGAAATGTAAAACCGACCTGCCCTACCGGTGTTACGCTTACAAATCTTGATGAATGCCTGCCGCAAAAAGTATCGGCAACTATGAAAAGCGCAATAGTTGAAATGGATAAAAAGCTAAACGGTTTTAATTTATATGACGCTGTATTGACTGCGCCTGAAACAAGGTCATCAAGTTCAGTAAGAATACTGCGTGATGATTTATTGCAATGCAACATCAGGGGTGTATATCCGTGCGGCGAGGGTGCAGGATATGCAGGCGGAATTATTTCTGCGGCGGTTGACGGAGTTAAGTGCGCACACGCTGTACTTGAAGACGAACATTAACGAAACGGAGATATAGCTATGAGAATGAAAAGAAAGAAAAATCTTGACGAGAGAATTGAAGCTTCAAGTGATTACCTTATCACAATGAAAAATGATTCGCTTGATTTTCAAGACGCGATAAAAGAAAATCACTTACTTGATTTTAAAGAAATATTTAAAAAGGAACAGCCTGTTTATCTTGAAATAGGATGCGGCAAAGGGCAATTCGGCAACACATTTGCATCATTAAATCCTGATAAGAATATACTTTGCGTTGAAAGAAACAGGAATGTACTTATTATGGCGATTGATAAAGCAAGAGAACTTAAACTTGATAATATTATGTTTCTTTGCGGCACGGCAGAATATTTACCGTCATACATTCCAAATAACTCAATTGAAGAAATATATCTTAACTTCTCCTGCCCGTTTCCTAAAAAAAGCCACGAAGCACACAGACTTACAAACCCACGCTTTCTTGAAATATACAAGCCTATGCTGAAAAAAGGAAGTGCAATTTGCCAAAAGACAGATAATATGCACTTTTTTGAATATTCAATAGAAAGCTTTTCAAAATGCGGATTTAAACTTTCTGATATTTCACTTGATTTACATAACAGTGATTTTGAAGGAAATATCGAAACCGAATATGAGCAAAAGTTTTCATCACAAGGCTATCCGATTTACAGATTGGAAGCAAGATTGTCATAATAAGAATAACCATACTTCAATAACTAAACCGAGCCGTATTTTACAGCTCGGTTTTTTCTTGACAAGATTGGTCTATTATGATAGACTGAACATAGAAGGTCGGTGATTATAGACCGCCAAAGGAGTGATACAAATGAATTTAAAATTATGTGAAAGCGATTACAAGTTTATGAGCATTATATGGGAAAATGAGCCAATACGCTCCGGCAAGCTGGTGGAGTTATGTGCAAGCAGGCTTAATTGGAAAAAATCAACAACATATACAACTTTAAAAAAAGTATGTGATAAGGGTTTAGCGCAAAATGAAAACACAATAGTAACTTCACTTGTAAAAAAAGAAGAAGTACAGGAATTTGAAAGCAAACACATTGTGGAAGAATCATTTTCAGGCTCACTGCCAAGCTTTTTAACATCATTTTTTGCAGGCAAAAAAATCAGCGACAAAGAAGCAAACGAATTAAAAAAACTTATTGATGATTTCAAGGAATAGGTGATTATATGACTAATTTGTTTTATACCGTATTAAATATGAGTATAACATCGGCAATAGTAATAATTCTTGTAATAATTGCAAGAATGTTAATAAAACGCCTACCTAAAAAATACAGCTATTTGCTGTGGAGCGTGGTTGCATTCAGGCTGTGTATGCCGTTTTCATTCAAATCAATGATAAGTCCGTTTAATATTGCCAAAAGCGAAGTATTAAACACACAATCAGGCAAATTGACTTATATTGATGAAAACAACATTTCCGCACTTAACACAATAATCAGCTCATCAGGCAATTTAAACAACAGTGAAAAAATCATAACATTGTCTGACATATTGCCATATATATGGATTAGTGTGACCGTTGTTATTTTAGCAATAAGCACAGCAAAATATTTTAACTTAAAGCAGAAGCTGAAAAACAGTAAGAACTTTAAAGAAAATATTTATTTTTCACACAAATCCAACACACCGTTTATTTTAGGAATAATAAAACCCAAAATATACATTCCGTCAAATACGGATAAGCAGTACATTGATTATATCATTGCACACGAAAAATATCATTTAAAGCGAAAAGACCATATCATAAAAGCTTTTGCTTTTTTGCTTTTGGCGATACATTGGTTTAATCCGTTTTGCTTTATTGCATTCAAACTGACGAATGATGATATGGAAATGAGTTGTGATGAAAAAGTAATCGAAAGCCATAAAAACATTAAAAAAATTTATTCGTCTGCCCTATTATCATTTGCCGCAAAAAACAGCTTTCCGTCATCAACTCCCCTATGCTTTATAGAAAGTAAGGCAAAAACCAGAATTAAAAATGTACTTAAATTTAAAAAGCCTAAAAAAATAATCGGTATAGCAGCAGTTATGCTTTGCCTTATTATTTTGAGTGCGTGCGCATCTAATCCTATTGATGTAAAAAAGCAAACGGATAAAATAAGTATAAATTCAAGTTCAAATGTATCAGCAAAGCAAAACAATACAATCAGCGATGATTATATTTTAGGTAATGTGGTTGCAACAAATACAGGGCTGTCAATTTCGAGCATACAAATTGACGGCGGAAATACAGCAATCAAGTTTGATAAAAAGAAGTTAATCATAAATATTGAAACAGAAGAAATCGAATATAGTGACAAAGTTGAAGAAAAAGAATATACGCGCAAAGAATTTTTAAAAACATACGCGACATATAAACTTAACACAGACGAAAAATACTTTTCAAAATCAAACAGCATAAAAGAATTAAAATACTTTAAAGGTCAGTATTACAGCAGTATAATTTACTTTGATAACAAGCCAACCTTATATAACCAAGAGGGTGTAAGAATTTACGCAATTATGCCGAATTCAAAAGGCTTTAACGAAACAATTTCAAATGAAATTTTAAAACATATATCACCAAATTACGAATATGACAAATATAAAAGCGAGGCGCATTATATTTACCAAAAGGAATACACGGGTGATGACACAATCAGTGTATATTTAAACTTTTATGCCGCAACCTATTCAACAAGGTACGGCTATGTAAAAGACGAAAGCGGTTGGGTGTGTGATGCAAGAATAGATTTAAAACAGCAGAAAAATTCGAGCTACAAAGTAATCAAATTCACCACTGCACAAGACGGTACAGATTACCTAAAAAGCATAAAGAAAATGTTTTCAAATGATGTGTATACTTATTATTTTGAAAACAATTCAAATACCTCACTTCAAAATCAAGAACTTTCTGCGCAGGCAATAAAAGCATTGGTTGAAAACAATAAGGAAATTGACATTAACAAATCTATTGAAACCTTGCTGAAAAGAATAGGCAATATTAATTTGATTGATACTGAAACAGACGCTTATTTTAGCGAATTGCTTAATTACGGTGAATATACTGTGCGTTACACATTTAATGCATATAAAAACGGAAAACTCGGTGAGCCGAGCGGTAAAATATTGCAATACGCATTTTTAAAAATCGCCGGTGGTGAATATATTAAAACTTCTGCCGACACAGGAAAAGAATATTTTGATGAATTTGACAGATATGCGAAAAGCATTGCCAAAAAGAATAAAATTGATGATGAATTCAAGGCAGAATATCCTTATACATATATTTATATTACCGAATATATGAAACAATAAACTAATAAACGAGCCTATGGTTTAAAACCATAGGCTCGTTACTTTTACTTAAACACTATTTTAACAGGACTTTTTTTATTATATTTTTCAAGTTCTTCGTTTAGTTGTTTGAGTTCATCCTCGTTAATAGGTTGCTTGTCTTCCGGGTAATCCCAATTTGAAAAAGGATTTTCCTTTGTACAAAGCATATTTCCGCCGTCAAGCACCCAAGGCAGTGCAAGTATTTTTCTTTTATTTTTCACATAAAAAAGAACGCCTGTACTTCCCTTTGATACATTTTTAAAATATACAAGACCTTTTGCTTCTTTCATAATAAGCCTGATTTGCTGGTCAGGTTCAAGATTTCTGAATTGCCTGCGATTGACAAGCGGAAATATAATTATACCGAGTATTAAAACAACAGCAACGATTGTAATTATTTGAGCAGTTGTCATTTTAAACACCTAATGTAATAATTTCAAAAGGTTTATATTCTATCACATCTGTTTTGCCGATTTCATTTTCAAGCATATCAAGGCGCTTAACCGGCTTTGAAAGTTTAATCTTACCGCGCTTACCGTCCTGCTCGCTCAAGCGGATAACCGTCATTGAACCGTCTTCGCTTTGCTTCATAGCCTGCATATAAAGAGGTTCAAATGTATCACCGCTGTACTGAACATCAGCTTTTACGAGCTGCTCATTAAACTGAAATGCAATTTTATTGATATTAGCATCAACAGCATTTTTATTATGAGGATAAATCATATAGCAGAAATTATGCTGCCCCATATCAGATGTTACATCAGGGCGAATAGTTGCACGAAGAAGCGAAAGCGACATTGTATTTTCATCAAAGCCGATACCGTATTTACCGTCATTGATAATTGCAATACCGCCGTCTGTTTCAGAAAGGTCAGCCCACTTGTGATGGCAAGTTTCAAATCTTGCCTGCTGCCAAGTAGTGTTTTTATGTGTATCCCTTTCTATAAAGCCTGCCGAAGTATCACAAAGTGCCTTACGGGTAAGAACATTACAATCAAATTCAGCCTTTGCAAGCTTATGCTTTTCATTCCAATCAACAATATTTTCAACTTCAATGCCACAGCTTCTTCTAAAGAATCTGATAAGCATAGTCCACGTTGATTTTTCGGTTGAAAGAACAGTTTTAAATGTAGCACATTCACCGTCAAGTTCGGCAAGGGCAAGCTTTTCCTTAACATTTATTTCTATTTGCTTATCCTTATAGTTAGGAAGAATATCCCAAGCATCATAGTTACCCGGATGGTCGGTATATATTTTAAGTTTATTAAAATCACCGTCAACCCACTGCCTATCCTGCTTTTTATCAATAAGTGAAGCAATTGAACCGTCCTGATTAAGAACAGCGCTGTAAAACGGAGTTTCAAGCTTTTCACCGTCAAAACTCATCCATTCATCTGTATACTTATTAGCACGAAGAGATGATGAAGAGAGAGCAGGAATATTAGGAATAATCCAATTACCGCGAACACCGTAACGAGTTGATGTACCTTTTTTATTAGGCACAAAAGTAAGCGCATCGCGAGTGAAATTAAGTGTATTAAAATACTTTGAGCCTGTGCCGATAATACCGTCAACGCACTTTTCAATATCACTGTAATCTTTCATTGCGTCTTCATAAACCGGGTGAATATGAGAACCCGGAAGAATATCGTGAAATTGATTGATAAGAAGCTTTTTATACGCCGATGTAATAGCTTCCCTGTTATCCTCTCCTCTTAAAACGGAAAGCATTTCTGCGTCACGAAGCTTATATTCAAGCCTTCTGTTAGCACGCTTCATTTCAGACTTTGTAGTAAAAGTACCTCTGTGCATTTCAAGGTAAAGTTCACCGTCCCAAGTCTGCAAATCTTTATTATTTTTAAGATTTTTTTCAAGGAATTCTTGGCCGCCCATATGCTCGCATTTCGGCATAATTGAAAGCTTATCAAACCTATGCATAAGCTCAATCATTTCTTCCGTGCAGCCTGAACCGCCGTCGCCGTAGCCAAACATATTCATAGTTTGGCCGCCTGAATCTTTATCGATATATGCTTCCCAATTTTCCTGAATTTGAGAAGGCATATTCCAAGTAATAAAATGAGTAGGCGGAACGCAGGCTAAAACATCCGTTCCATCAATACCTTTCCAAATAAAGTTATTATGAGGAAAACGGTTAGTATCATTCCAAGTTGACATTTTGTTTGACACGAAGTAATCAACACCGCTTTTTTTAAGAATTTGCGGTAAAATCCAGCTATTGCCGAATACATCCGGAAGCCAAGCATTATTTACTGTTTTTCCAAACATTCTTTTATATGTTTGCTGGCCGTAAAGGCACTGGCGAACAAGACTTTCGGCGGTAGGAACATTACAATCAGGCTCAACATACATTGCGCCTACCGGCTCAAACTGGCCATTTTTAACTTTTTCCTTAAGTTCTTCAAATACATCAGGATAATATTTTTCAAGTGTTTCGTAAACATAAGGTTGAGTATGAGTATATTTGAAATCAGGATATTTATCCATTAAACGAAGCTGAATAAGAACTGTACGAAGATTTTTTTGTACAGCGTGAATTCTTCGCCAATAATATGCAATATCAAGGTGCGAATGAGCAATAAGTGCTACATCACCGTTGCCTTTGTAATTATCGTTTGCAAAAACAACATCGTCAAGATATTTTTGGCATTCATCAATTCCGTCAAGCTCATCACTGTCAAAATCAATTAAATTCATTGCATTATTAAGTTCTTTATTAAGGAAGTTGCGATAATCTTCATTAAAAAGTTCACTCTTTGCAATATCCAAAAGGAGTTCAAAATCCCAAACAAGATTTTGCACCTTATGATTAACAGTACAGATATAAGCACCCTCAAATATTTGGCGGCAACCGCGAACAGAAAGTGATTCAGGGTTACGCTCATCATCAGGCTTTGAACGGTTATAGCCCATCATATCAAAATGAAGCGTCTTTTTATCATCAATATACGGTGAAAGAAGCATTCTTTCTCTGTTAGGGTCAACGCCGCCTACATACTTTCCGTTAACTTTAACGCAAATTTCGGCAGCTGTTTTAAGTGAAAACCAAAGTTCTTTTCCCTGAAGTTCCTTTGGAATATCAACATCAGCTTTAATAAACGCTGTTCCGTCAGGTGTGAAATACATATCACCCTTATTAAGCGGGCGGTAATCATCACTGTAATACTCAAATTCCATTTCGGATATTTGGCGCGCGTCCCTAATCATAAGATTGGTGATTTCCCATTTTGAAGAATATATGTATCTTTTAAGCCAACCGAAGCGCAAATCAGTCCACTCTTCAGGACGCATAGAACGCCTTACTACTTTAATATGTGCCATTTCTATACCTCCTTAAACATCTTGAAAATAAGGTTTTTTACGAATTGCATTAACCTTAACATTCTTTTTCAAATCTTTTTTAATCTGTTCTTCAATCCAAGCGGTACAGCGGTTCAAAATAAGGCATTTTGAACATTCACCCCTAAAAATCAGAGTAAGCTCGTCTTTATCAAGGCTGACATATTCAACCCAGCCGCCGTCACCTTGAAGCTTCGGCTGCAAAACAGTTTCGACATAATTTTTAACTTTTTCCATACTTTGCTCCCATATTATGCGTTTATAATGCTTTCAATTTCGTTTCTGATTGTTTCAAGGCGTTTGCCTGCATTTTCTTTTGATGCATCAACTATTGAGTAATACACCTTGATTTTAGGCTCTGTACCCGACGGGCGAACTGCCATCCACGAACCGTCTTTCCAAATATATTTAAGTACATTTTCTTTTGGCAAATCACG
>CAVLCX010000051.1:1426-8830 GCA_963661525.1 bacterium | reverse complement strand
GTGCTGAACAGGGTTCATAGTACCCGGGTCAACATTAAGATACGGGTCAAGCTTTTGCGCTGTAACTTTTAAGCCGCGCGATTTTAACAGCCTGCCAAGTGATGCTGCCGTAATGCCTTTGCCAAGGCCTGATACAACACCGCCGGTAATGAAAATGTACTTCGTTTTGTTCATTAGGTATCACCTCTGTAAAAAAGTAAATAAGATAAATTAAATAATAAAAGACGGTTGTACGCCTTATACAACCGTCTGTACTTACTTATTATAAAGCAGTTTTTTTCCTATTTCAATAGAAATTTTAAATTTTTTTAATTTTTTTTCTCGCAAGAGCAGGTCAGGCGAATACCAAGCTTTTTAATCAAGTTTTCATCCACCTGCGCCAGCATTACAGATGAATGCATTTCGCAGTTTTTGAGCTTTGAAAGCTGGTTAAGCGCAAGTTTTGCTTTTTCGTCATTTAATGCAGAAATAGAAAGCGCAATCAGCGTTTCATCAGTGTGCAGGCGTGGGTTTTTATTTCCCAAATGGCCCGTTTTAAGCTCCTGAATAGGTTTTATAACTTCAGGTGCAATCAGCAAATCGGAGTCGTCAATTTTTGCCAGAGTTTTAAGTGCATTTAAAAGCATAGCTGATGTACAGCCTAAAAGTGCGGAGGTTTTGCCCGTAACAATAGTTCCGTCATTAAGCTCAATAGCGGCGCATGGTGCATTTGTTTCTTCTTCAAGCTTCAATGCGTCCACTGCGCATTTTCTGTCATCCACACTTAAACCTGCGTTGTTCATAAGCAGTTCAAGCTTGTAAATTTCATCTTTATTTGCTCTGCCTTTGATTTGATTGCACTTTGCGGTGTAAAATCTGCGTATAATTTCCTGGTTAGCCGCTTCTTTAACCGCCTCATCATCAAAAATGCAGTTGCCTGCCATATTTACACCCATATCGGTAGGTGATTTGTACGGGCATTTACCGTAAATTTTATCAAATGTAGCTTTTAATACAGGGAATATTTCTACATCTCTGTTGTAATTAACCGTTGTTTTTCCGTATGCTTCAAGGTGCCACGGGTCAATCATATTTACATCGTTAAGGTCTGCCGTTGCGGCTTCATATGCAATGTTTACCGGGTGCTTGAGAGGAATGTTCCAAATAGGGAAAGTTTCAAATTTGGCATAGCCGGCTTTTATTCCGCGCTTGTTTTCGTGATAAAGCTGTGAAAGGCAGGTCGCCATTTTGCCGCTGCCCGGGCCGGGAGCTGTAATTACTACAAGTGAGCGGCTTGTTTTTATATAGTCGTTTTTACCGTATCCCTCATCGCTCACGATTTTTGAAATGTTTGCAGGGTATCCGTCAATAAGATAATGGTGGTAAAAAGGAATTCTTCTGTCTTTAAGCTTTTGCTCAAATGCATTAACTCGCGGAGTAGAAACATATTTAGTCAGCACAACACTGCCAACCATAAGCCCCATTCCTTCAAATGCTTCAATAAGCCTTAACGCGTCGGTAGAATAGGTGATACCGAGGTCGCCCCTGATTTTATTTTTTTCAATATCGTCTGCGCTGATTACCAAAACTATTTCTGCCTGCTCTTTAAGCTGAAGCAGCATTTGCAGTTTGCTGTCAGGTTCAAAGCCCGGCAATACCCTTGATGCGTGGTAATCATCAAATAATTTGCCGCCGAATTCAAGATACAGCTTACCGCCGAATTCGTTTATTCTTTCTTTTATTCTTTCGCTTTGCATTTGCAAATATTTGTTATTATCAAAACCAATCTTGTACATATTCCCTCTCCAAAATATCACAAAATAAAAAACGGCTGTACCACCGATACAACCGTTTGTACTTAAATATTATACTTAAAAGATAACGATAAATCAATAGAAAATTATTCGTTAAAATCCGTTTCAATAATTTTCGGGCAATCTTTAGGCGAATATTGCCAATAATCAATATGATTGCTCTGATTAAAATAAACTAAATCTTTCACCGTGTTTTCCTGCTCATATGCTTCTACAATAATAAGTTTTATTTTCATTTTTTGCTTGATTATTGATTTGATGTATACTGCCACGCTCTGCCCTTCAAACAGGTTATCGTCAATTTCCGCAAGCCCTGCCAAATTTGGCATAAGTTCAACAAATACACCGTAATCTTCAATACTTCTTATAACACCCGTTACCGTTTCGCCGGGGGTAAATAAATCTGCATTTTCCTCCCAGTTTCCCAAAAGCTCTTTAAGTGTAAAAGTCAGCTTGTCGCCCTCTCTTTTTCTTAATGCAACTTTTATTTTCTGCCCCTCGGTTAATCTTTGCTTTGGATGGCTGATTCGTGAAACGGAAAGCATATCAATCGGGATAAGCGAGTTTATCCCTGCACCTATATCTATAAATGCACCGAATTTTTCAAGGTGGGTTACTTTTGCGTCAATCACATCACCATTTTTAAGGTTATCCAAAAATTCTTTTTTGCACCTTTCCTGCACGCTCTTGCGTGACAGCACGGCAAATGTATTGCCGAAAACATCACGCTCAAAGCCGATAATGTTAAAGCATATGCTTTTGCCCACCTTGGAAATGAGCGCAATATCCCTAACCGTTCCGTCATCAATTCCTATTGCGCCCTCTTCACGCTTAATAATTCCTCTTATTACACCTAAATCAATATGTAAATTATGCTCCCTGTCACAAAGAAGAACCTTGCCCTCGATAATTTCGTTTTTCATCATAGCATTTTTAATTTCATCAATGCTTGCAAAAGTTTTGCCGAGCTTTTCGCAGCATCCTTCAGGATAAAATTCCATTTGTTTCACTCTTTTCGATAGTCTTGTAGTTATATTTTATTCACATCACTTGTAAATTATGATAGAATATTTACTGTTGTAAATTTATGTGTATAGTGATATAATGTTTTAAATTAAAGATAATATTATAGGTGAAAAAATGTAAAGGTGAGAAAATGCAACTTAAACTCGGTGATATTGTTGTAATGAAAAAGCCGCATCCCTGCGGTTCAAAGGAATTTGAAATTACAAGGCTCGGAGTTGATTATAAGCTCAAATGTACAGGCTGCGGCAGGGAAATTATGATTGCAAGAATAAAAGCGGATAAAAGTATAAAGGCGGTAAAAAATGATGAAAAGAAGTAGGCCTGTCGGCTTTCTTGATTCGGGAATAGGCGGCAGTACCGTACTTAGTGAATCGCTTGCCCTTTTGCCGAATGAAAATTATGTTTTTTTCAGCGATTCCGCCAATTGCCCGTACGGTGATAAAAGCGACGAAGCAATTATTGAAAGATGCGATAAAATTATATCTGTGCTTATAGAAAAATATGATTGCAAGGCAATAGTTATTGCGTGCAATACAGCTTCAGCCAAAGCTTCGGCTTTTTTAAGGGAAAAGTATGCCTTGCCTATAATTGCCATTGAGCCTGCATATAAAATGGTGTATGACCGAAATCCAAACGGGTTTACGCTTGTTATGGCAACTAAAGGTACGCTTGAAAGCGAAAAATTCCATAAGCTTTATTATAAATATAATAATCACAAAACTGCGCTTATTGCCTGTGTCGGCCTTGCCGATATTATAGAGCAGGGGGATAAAACCCGGCTTGAAAATTATCTTGATGAAACACTGAATGAATATAAAGGCAAGGTGCAAAATGTGGTGCTGGGATGTACGCATTACCCGCTTGCAAAAAATGAAATTCAAAAAGTTTTGGGCGAAGTGGAATTTTTCAACGGTGCTAACGGAGTGAGCAGGCAGTTAAAGCGTGTGCTTGAAGAAAACGGACTTTTATCAGGCGCAAAGCAAAAGGGAAATATAGTATTTATTGATTCATCAAAGGATGAAAAAGTAAGAAAAGAAAAAGAAGAAAGATTTTTTAAGATTTTAAGCGAGGAAAATATATGATAGAAAAGTTACAAGAGGTTGAAAACAGATTTGAGGAAGTAAACGAGCTTGTTTGCAACCCGGATATTGTATCAGACCAAGAAAAGTATACAAAGCTTATGCGTGAACTTAAGCATTTAACCCCTGTTGTTGAAAAATTCAGGGAATATAAAAAGGCAAAGCAAACAGAAGAAGAATCACGCACAATGCTTGATGAGGGCGGAATGGACGCAGATTTTGCCCAAATGGTTAAGGAAGAATTTGAGCAAAGCCGTGCCGATATGGAAAGAATTGAAGAGGAGCTTAAAGTTCTTCTTTTACCGCGTGACCCTAACGATGATAAGAATGTAATTATAGAAATTCGCGGCGGTGCAGGCGGTGAGGAAAGCGCGCTTTTTGCCGGTGTGCTTTTCAGAATGTACTCAATGTATGCCGAGTCAAAAGGATTTAAAACAGAAGTTTTAAATGCAAATGAAACAGGGCTTGGCGGTTATAAGGAAATCAGCTTTTCGGTTGAGGGTGACGGTGCATATTCACGCTTTAAATTTGAAAGCGGTGTTCACCGTGTTCAGCGTGTACCCGAAACCGAAAGTCAGGGCAGAATTCATACTTCAACCACTACGGTTGCTGTTTTGCCGGAAGCAGAGGATGTTGATTTTGAAATCAATCCAAAGGATTTGCAGATAGATACTTTCCGCTCATCAGGTGCAGGCGGCCAGCATATTAACAAAACTTCATCTGCCATTCGTATTACCCATATACCTACCGGCACGGTAGTTGAATGCCAGGATGAAAGAAGCCAGCATAAAAATAAGGAAAAAGCACTTAAAGTTTTGCGTTCCCGCCTTTATGATGCCGAAAAAGCAAAGCACGACGCTGAAATTGCAGGCGAAAGAAAAGCACAGGTCGGCACAGGTGACAGAAGCGAAAGAATCAGAACTTATAATTACCCGCAGGGCAGAGTGTCAGACCACAGAATAGGCCTTACCCTTTATAAGCTTGAGCAGTTTTTAAACGGGGATATGGATGAAATGATAGACGCTCTTATCACTGCCGATACAGCCGAAAAGCTTAAAGCACAGGGCGAAGAATAATTTTGAGGTTAGCTATATATGTCAATTAAACAGGGCGAATATTTAAAAAAGTTAAGAACGGAAAAGGGTTTGAGCCAGGACGCACTCGGCGAGGTTTTGGGTATCTCACGCCAGTCTGTTTCAAAATGGGAGCAGGGCAATTCCACTCCCGATATTGATAATATCGGCAAGCTTGCTGAATTTTACGGTGTTTCGATTGATTCACTTGTAAAAGGTGAGGCGCAGGAGGAAAAAGAAGCTGAAAATACTACAGCCGAGAGTGAAGAAGAAAAAGCTGTAAACGAGCTTATTGATGAATTTACAGGTAAGGCTGAAAATGAAGAAAAAGAGGAGCAGCAGGAAATGCCGCTTTCAGCTCCGCAGCCGTCACTTAAAGAAAAAGAGTTATTAAAGGAGCAAAAGGAAGAAGCGTATTTTCACGAAAGGGAAAGAGAACGCGAGGAAAGAAAAAAAGAAAAGAAAAGACGAAGCTGGCTGTTTCCGTCATATCCCGTGCTGGCAGTTATTGCATATTGCTTAATAGGTGCATTTTCGGGTGCAAACGGGTGGAAAATGGGCTGGATAGTGCTTTTAACAATTCCTCTTTTTTACACAGGTGTAATTGCCGCTGAAAAGAAAAAGCCGGTAATTTTCTGCTATCCCGTACTTGTGCTTATTGTATTTTTGCTTTTAGGCTTTTTAAAAAGTATGTGGCATCCTGCGTGGATACTTTTCTTGACTATTCCGATTTTTTACATAATTGCTGCAAAGGCAGGTAAACATAAAAATAATGGAAACTAAAATTTTATCAACCGAAAATGATGATATTGAGCTTGCAGGCAAGATACTTGAAGCAGGCGGGCTTGTTGCGTTTCCTACTGAAACTGTTTACGGTTTGGGTGCAAACGCACTTAATGAAAATTCAGTTAAAAATATTTATAAAGCAAAGGGCAGGCCGAGTGATAATCCTTTAATCGTGCATATTGCAAAAAAAGAGGATATAATTCCTTTGGTTAAAGAGGTTACACCTAAAGCGCAGGCACTGATAGACGCATTTTTCCCGGGCGCATTAACAATAATTTTGCCTAAAAGTGAGCTTGTGGGCAGTGTTGTAAGCGGCGGACTTGATACCGTTGCTGTTCGTATGCCGGCAAATGAGATTGCGCATAGGGTTATTGAAGCGGCGCATTGCCCGATTGCCGCGCCGAGCGCAAATACATCCGGCTTACCGTCACCTACAAGGGCGAAATATGTTATTGATGATATGACTGGTAAGATTGACGCGATTATTGACGGCGGCGATTGCGAATACGGGGTGGAATCAACCGTTATCACCCTTGCAACCGATGTGCCTACTATTTTGCGTCCCGGTGCAGTTACAAAAGAAATGCTTGAAGATGTGATAGGCGAAGTTGTTGTGGCGAATGCGGTTCTTCACGGAATGAAGGATAATGAAACCGCGCAGTCACCCGGTATGAAATACAAGCATTATGCACCGAAAGCAAGAGTAGTTATTGTTGACGCAGACAGAAAAACTTACGAAGATTTTGTAAATAAGCAAAAAGGTGCGTTTGCCCTGTGCTTTGATGAAGACGAGGTAGATGTACCGCGAGTTAATTACGGAAGCGAAAATGACGATTTATCGCAGGCAAGGGAATTGTTTGACGCACTGCGAAAGCTTGATGAAATGGGAGCGAAAACCGTTTATGCCCGCATTCCGCACACAACGGGTGTGGGAATGGCGGTGTATAACCGCCTTATTCGTGCCGCGGCATTTACCGTGATTGATTTAAACAAGCCTTTTACTCTCGGCTTAACCGGGCAATCGGGTGCAGGCAAAAGCTATATTTGCAAAAAGCTTGAAAAGCACGGATTTAATATTGTTGACTGCGATGATGTGGTTAAAAATATTTATGATAATGATAAAAATCTTGTAAAATCACTTTGTGATGAATTCGGCGATATAGTAACAAACGGTAAGCTTGACAGAAAGAAGCTCGGAAATATTGTGTTTAGCGATAAATCGAAGCTTGAAAAGCTTAACAGCCTTGTTCACCCGGCAGTAATCGGCAGATGTGAAAGCCTTGCAAAATTACCGTGCGTGCTTGATGCACCGCAGCTTTTTGAAGCAAATGCACAAAATAAGTGTTTTAAAACAATTGCTGTTTTGGCAAGTGAAAAAACAAGAATTGAGCGCATAACAAAGCGTGATAATATAACCGTGGAGGAAGCGAAAAAACGCCTTTCCTCCCAATTTAGCGAAGATTATTTTAAATCAAATTGTGATTTTGTGATTTATAATAATGATGAAGATGATATTGACCGAGAAATTGATGATATTCTTCATTCTCTCGGATTTTAAAAATAACTTTCAGAAAGGTGATAAAAATGAGCGAAGAAGCAAAAGAACTTCAAAAAAAGCTTTTTAACAAAAAGGAAAACGGTGTAGAC
>CAVLCX010000051.1:0-1416 GCA_963661525.1 bacterium | reverse complement strand
GCGAAGAAGAGCTTAAGGCTTGCGATGAATTTTGCGAGGGCTACAAAAAATTCCTTTTTGAAAATAAGACGGAAAGAGAGTTTGCAAAATCTGCACTTGCACTTGCAAAAGAACACGGTTTTGTTGAATTTGATAAATTCGGCAAGCCGCTTGAAGCAGGTGATAAAGTTTATTATTTCAACAGGGGCAAGGCAATTATTCTTGCAGTTAAGGGCAAAAGGCCTGTTTGTGACGGAGTAAGAATCAGTGCGGCACATATTGATTCCCCGCGCCTTGATTTAAAGCAATGCCCGGTTTATGAGGACGGAAGCCTTGGATTTTTTAAAACCCACTATTACGGCGGTATTAAAAAATACCAGTGGACTGCAATTCCGCTTTCACTTCACGGCAGAATTTGCAAAAATGACGGAACTCATATTGATGTTAAAGTCGGTGAAGACCCGGCAGACCCTAAATTCTGCATTACTGATATTTTGCCGCACTTGGGCGCAGAGCAGATGTCAAGAAAAGCAAATGAAATCGTTAAGGGTGAAGAACTTAATGTTGTAATCGGTTCACGCCCGTTTAAAGATGATGATGTAAGCGAAAAAATTAAGCTTAATTTGCTCAATATTCTTTTTGAAAAATACGGTATTGTTGAAAGAGATTTTCTTTCAGCCGAGCTTGAACTTGTACCTGCTTTCACAGTAGATGATATTGGATTTGACAGAAGTTTAATCGGCGGTTACGGCCACGATGACCGTGTTTGCTCATACCCTGCACTTCAGGCAATTTTGGATATTGATGACTCACCTGAATATACAGCACTTACTGTTTTGACCGATAAGGAAGAAACCGGTTCTGACGGAAACACCGGCCTTAATTCAAGCTATCTTAAATATTTTATTGAAGATTTGGCAAGGCTTGAAGGTTATGAGGGCAGGGATGTTCTTTCAAACTCAAAGTGCCTTTCTGCTGATGTTAACGCTGCGTTTGACCCTACTTGGTCAACCCCGTTTGAAAAAAATAATTCTTCATTTATTAACCAGGGTGTCTGCGTAACCAAATTTACAGGCGCAAGAGGTAAGGGCGGCACTTCAGACGCTTCTGCCGAATATGTAAGCTTTGTTAAAAATCTGCTTGAATCAAACGATGTTTTGTGGCAAAGCGGTGAGCTTGGCAAGGTAGATGCAGGCGGCGGAGGAACTGTTGCTATGTATATTGCCAACCTTGATGTTGATGTTATTGATGTGGGCGTGCCGGTTCTTTCAATGCATTCCCCTTATGAAATAGTCAGCAAAATTGATACCTATATGGCATATAAAGCTTTCAAGGTATTCTTTACAAAATAAAATGTTCGGCAGGGGTTTTCTCCTGCCGATTTTAATATGGTGATTATTATGAAAATTTCAATTATTTCCACGGGCGGAACTATTG
>CAVLCX010000050.1:0-9253 GCA_963661525.1 bacterium | reverse complement strand
AGATAAATATATACATAAAGAGAAGATGCCTTTTCAGCTTGAACTTGAAAAGAAAGCTGAAAAATTTACTTTAAAAGATTTCAATAGCGGTAATTTTTACCTTCACTGAGTATTGGAGATGAATTTTATGAATACTAAAGCGAAAGAATATTTTGATTCGTTAAAAGGCAAAAAAGTTGCTTTTGTCGGAATGGGTGTTGCAAATGTTCCGTGTGCAGAATTTTGTGCGAAGTACGGAATTGAAGTTTATGCCTGCGATAAAAGGGACAAAGAATACATCGGTAAAGATATATGCGATAAGCTTGAAAAACTCGGGGTTCACTTTTCATTAGGTGAAAACTATCTTGATATTTTGCCGCAAATGGACTTGGTTTTTCGCTCACACGGTATTTTACCGTTTCAAAATTCGTGGATAAGCGAATGTATTGAGAGAGGGCAGAAAGTTACAACCGAAATGGAAGTGTTTTTCAAATTCTGCCCATCAAAAATTATTGCTGTAACAGGTTCAAACGGTAAAACTACTACTACAACACTGATTTCAAAATTTCTTGAAAAGCAAGGCAGAACGGTATATTTGGGCGGTAATATCGGCAAAGCACTTATGCCGGAACTTGAAACCATTACTGAAAATGATATTGCAGTTGTTGAGCTTTCATCTTTTCAGTTATTAACAATGGGAAATATGAAAAATACACCTGATATTGCAGTTGTAACTAATATTGAATGTACACATCAAGACCATCATATCAGCCTTGATGAATATGTTGACGCAAAGCGTAATATTTTGATTTATCAAAACGAAAACTGCAAAACTGTGCTTAATGCGGATTGTGATTATTCAATCGGTAACAGAGTTTACCACGATATGCGATTTGATGTTAGGGGAAAGCTTGCACAATTCTCTATAAAACACAAAGTTGATAACGGATGTTATATGAACGATAAAGGCGAGATTATATATAACGATAACGGAAATGAAACTTTTGTGATGAACAGCAGTGATATTGTTATTCCGGGTACGCACAATATTGAAAACTATTGCACAGCTATTTGCGCTACTTGGGGGCTTGTTGATATTTCTGTATATAAAGATATTGCCAATACTTTTGGCGGGGTTGAACACAGAATCGAATTTGTAAGAGAATTTGAGGGTGTTAAATATTACAATGATTCAATTGCTACATCACCGTCCCGTGTAATCAGCGGATTAAGGGCATTCGGCAAAAAAATTATAGTAATTATGGGCGGTTCTGATAAAGGCAATGATATGAGTGAAATGGTGCCTGATATTTTGAAATATGTTAAGGCGCTTGTGTTAAACGGTGCTACTGCTCAAAAAATATATGATACTGTTACGAATTATAAGGGATATAACGAGTCCGGTATTAAAATAATTAAAACAGATAATTTGGAAAATGCATTAAACGAAGCTAAAAATGTTGCCGAAAAAGGTGACATTGTTTCACTCTGCCCGGCTTGCCCTGCATTTGACCAGTTTAAAACATTTGAATATAGAGGCAGAAGATTTAAAGAACTTGTAAATGGATTTGATGAATAATGGAAAATATTGAAAATTTATTAAAAGACCTTACATCGACAGTCGGTGTTTCGGGCGAAGAGGAAAACATAGTAAAATTACTTACTGAAAAGCTTGAAGCTTACGGTGATGTAAGTGTTGATGATATGAATAATGTGTATTGCACATTCGGTGAAGGCTATCACTTTTTACTTGACGCTCATCTTGATGAAATAGGTATGATAGTTACCGATATTACAGATGACGGGTTTATTAAAATAAACCGTTGCGGCGGAGTTGACAGGAGAATGCTGCTCGGCTATGAAGTATCTGTATGGGGAAATAAGGAAGTAAAGGGCATTATTTCTACTTTGCCGCCGCATTTACAAAGTGCTGATGAAGAAAAGAAAGTTCCTGAATTTAAAGATATTTCAATTGATGTAGGAATGAATAAAGAGGAAGTTGAAAAAGTTGTTTCCCTTGGTGATAAGGTTACTTTTAAACGCAATTTTACGCCGCTTTTAAATAATCAATTATCTGCTTCATGCCTTGATGACAGGTCGGGTGTGGCATCAATATTATTATGCCTTGACAGGTTAAAAAAACTTCCTTGCAAGATTACTGTGATGTTTTCATCACAGGAGGAACTTGGTACACGCGGTGCAAAAATCGGTGCGTACTCAAAAAATGTTGATGAATTTATAAGTGTTGATGTATCGTTTGCGTATACACCTAATTGTGACAAGTCAGACTGCGGAATTATAGGAAACGGTGCTATGATTGGCTTTTCGCCTATACTTGATAAAAATATTTCCGATAACCTTGTGAAAGTTGCCGATAAAAACAACATTAAGTATCAGCGTGAAATTATGGCAGGCAGTACAGGTACAAATGCTGATGTAATTACTCTTTCTGAAACAGGTATAAAAGGTGGTCTTATTTCAATACCTGAAAAATATATGCACCAGCCTTGTGAGGTTGTTGATATTGATGATATTGTAAGCGTCAGTGATTTGATTTGCACTTATATTGAAGAAAAGGCAGGTGTGTAAAATGCTTAATGAACTTTGCCTACTCAACGGGACATCGGGTGATGAAAGTGCCGTAAAAGACTATATTGTTTCTAAAATCAAAGATAAATGTGAATATAAGACAGATGCATTGGGCTCAATAATAGCATTTAAAAAAGGTACTAAAAGAGCGAATAAAAAAGTAATGATTTGCGCCCATATGGATGAGGTAGGCTTTATCATTACCGATATTACGGATGAGGGATATTTAAAATTTTCACCCGTCGGCGGAATTGACGCACGCGTTGTTGCTGACAGAAAAATTAAAGTTAACGATATTTACGGTGTTGTAGGTTTAAAACCTATTCATCTGCTTTCAGCTGACGAAAAAGATAAGGCTGTAAGCTTCAAAAATATGTTTATTGATATTGGCGCTAAAGACAAGGCACAAGCTGAAAAGTATGTATCCTTGGGCGACTATGCTTATTTTTCAAGTGATTATTATGAATTTGGTGATGGATATATTAAATCAAAAGCACTTGATGACAGAATCGGCTGTATGCTTATGATTGAACTTATTAACAACGAACTTGAATATGACACATATTTTTGCTTTAATGTTCAGGAAGAAGTCGGATTAAGAGGTTCAAAATGTACTTCGTTTGATGTTCAGCCTGATGTTTCACTTATTCTTGAATCAACTACTGCCGGTGATTTGTGCGGTGTAACGGGCGGAAACAGAGTGTGCGTTTTAGGTGAAGGCCCGGTTGTTTCTTTTATGGACG
Organism: bacterium; assembly: GCA_963661525.1. Classification (GTDB taxonomy): domain Bacteria; phylum Bacillota; class Clostridia; order Oscillospirales; family Acutalibacteraceae; genus Eubacterium_R. Next base: position 5,942 of record CAVLCX010000050.1, on the reverse strand, counting down.
GAACAACTGTTTATGATAAAGAGCTTTATAAACTTGCACGCAAAGTCGGTGAGGATAACAATATTCCGACTCAAACTAAAACTGCTATTGCAGGCGGTAATGACGCAGGTGCTGTGCAAACCAGCGGAAAAGGAAGCAGAGTTATTGCTGTTTCACTGCCGAGCAGATATATTCACAGCGCTTCAAGTTTTGTAAAAAAAGATGATATTGAAAACACAAGAAAACTATTAAATAAATTATTACCGAAGCTTTATGATTAAACTGATTGAAAAAAACGAAGAATTTGATGACTTTTTTAAAGATGATATATTTTATATCAGAATAATGTCACTTTTAAAAGCATATTCCACAAATTATAATTTTGCACTTTTTTATAAACAGGTTGATGATAACGGTAATATTACATCAATTATTTCTCGTCTTGATAATGATTATACAGTATGCCATAATGATGACTTTGATTTGATTGAGTTGGAAGATTTTTTTACAAGGCTCGGTTTTAATTCAATTTTAGGTGATGATGAACTTACACTTTCATTTTCCTATGATTACGGTATTGTTATGCGTACAAATAAAAAGGTAGAAAAAATAATTAACTATGCCGAAATTGATGAATATCCGAAGCTGATGGATTTGTTTAATTTGGAAGATTATTCGACTGCTGATTTTGAAAGCTGGTATGTGGATGTAAGCCACAGAATCAGGCATTCGTGCGCAAAAGCAGTTACTTTAAATATAAATGATGAAATTGTATCAAGCGGTATTTTTTCATCAATTTTTAATAATGACGCAATATTGACTTCTGTTTCAACCGTACCCGAATTCAGAAGAATGGGATATGGCAGTGCGCTTGTAAGTGCAATGATTTGTGACATAAAGGGCAAAGTATATTTGATGCGTGATAAAAATAAAAACGAAGAATTTTATAAAAAACTCGGTTTTGAAAATATAGGTTATTGGAGAATGTATAAATGAATGAATTTTTCAAAATAGATAAAAGAATTTTGGATGCTTCAGACAAAGCACTTGAACTTTGCAAAGAGCAATTTGAAAATATAGAAAAAATAACGGAATATAATCAGCAAAAGGTTCAAAAAGCTTTTATTGATAACAGAATATCCGAAACACATTTTGCTACAAGCACAGGGTACGGATACGGTGATATCGGCAGGGAAACGCTTGATAAAGTTTGGGCGCAGGTTTTGGGTGCGGAATCTGCACTTGTGCGCCATAACTTTACTTGCGGAACGCATACACTTGCAACTGCACTTTTCGGTGTTTTAAGGCCGGGGGATAATATGCTTTGCGTATCAGGAACACCTTATGATACAATTCATAATGTAATCGGTATCAGCGGTGAGGGTATGGGTTCGCTTAAAGAATTCGGTGTTAATTATGACGAAGTGGCATTGAAAAATGAACGACTTGATTTTGAAAGCATTGAAAATGCCGTTAACAGCTCAACCACTATGGTTTATATCCAGCGCAGCCGCGGCTATGAGCTTAGGCCAAGCCTTTCTGTTGACGAAATAGGTAAAGTCTGTGAAATTGTTAAAAAGAAAAATCCGAATGTAATCGTTATGGTGGATAACTGCTATGGCGAATTTGTAGAAATGAAAGAACCTACACAAGTGGGTGCTGACCTTATAGCAGGTTCAATGATTAAAAATGCAGGCGGCGGCATAGCCACAACCGGCGGTTACATTGCCGGCAGGGAAGACCTTGTTGAAAAGTGTGCATATAGGCTCACAACTCCCGGACTTGGCAGGGAAGTCGGTGCAACAATCGGAATGAACAGGGAACTTTATATGGGGCTTTTTTATGCACCGCATACAGTTGGTGAAGCGTTGAAAAGTGCTGTTTACATATCCGCATTATATGAAAGCTTTGGATATGATGTAACACCTAAATATAGCGAAACAAGGCACGATATCGTGCAGTCTTTAGGGCTTGAAAATGCAGAAAGTCTTGTTGCATTTTGCCAGGGTATTCAAAGCGGCAGCCCTGTTGACAGCTATTTATTGCCTGAACCTTGGGATATGCCGGGATATGACAGCAAAGTTGTTATGGCTGCCGGTGCGTTTACACTCGGTTCATCAATTGAACTTTCTGCCGATGCTCCTATCAGGCCGCCGTATTATGCTTGGATTCAGGGCGGACTGAATTTTCACAGTGCAAAACTCTGTGCGCTTTTATCCGCTCAACAAATGGAAGATAAAGGACTTTTAAAATGAGTGAATATAATTTCAAAGGTATTAAACCTGAAAGTATAGAACTTCTTTGTCTTAACAGGTTTAATGATTCAAAAGAATTTTATGAAGAACACAAGCTTGAATTAAAGGAAGGTATCACCGTTCCTATGCGTCAAATTGTACTTGATTTGAGCGGCTTGATGTATGAAATTGATGATAAAATGTTTACTGACCCCGTGCGCTGCGTATCAAGAATATACAGGGATACAAGAGGTAACAGAAGCAAAATCAAATATCGCGAAAATATGTGGCTGATGCTTCGAAGATATAAAAATGAATATCCGAGCGCACCTTTTTTCTATTTTGAATTTTTTCCAAACAGCTTTGGGTATGGCTTGGGCTTTTGGACTTGGAAACAATCGGCTTTTAAAGAAGTGCATAATTTGATATTGGAAAAGCCTGATGAATGGCTTGAAGCTGTTGACGCTTGTAAGCAAGCAGGTTTTGTTTACGGCGCAAGAGATAATTACAAAAAAGATATGTATCCAAATGCACCTAAAGAATTAAAGCCGTATTTAAGTGCAAAAAATATGGAGTTTTCGTATAACTCTTTTGATATGAATAAGATTAACTCATCTGCACTTATTGATGAGCTTAAACTTGCTTTTGATTTAGCAAGCCCAATGTACACTTTTTGGGCTAAAGCTTATGATAATATGCTTTCTAAAGGGATTATAAAACCTGAAGATGCAATGAGATAATAGGTGATTATTTGTTAAAATTTGTATTTGGCAGAAGTGGCTGCGGAAAAAGTGATTATGTATTTAATCAAATAAAGGAACTTGCGCTTTGCGGGGAAAATAATATTCTTCTTTTAACACCGGAGCAGTATTCGCTTGTGGCTGAAAGAAGATTACTTAATGATTTAGGCGAGGATAAAGTTAACTGTGTTGACAACTCGTCTTTTTCGCGTGTTTCTAATGATGTAAGAAGGAAGTACGGTTCAGACGCTTTGCCTACACTGTCAAAAGGCGGCAAAGTTATTTTAATGTGCAAAGCTATTGACAATTGCAAAGAAAATTTTCAGCTTTTTAACAAAAATCTTGATTCTTTAAGCTTTGTAACATCAATGATTAACATTTATGATGAAATGAAATCCTGTAATCTTGATTCATTGCAAATAAATGAACTTTCACAAAATATTGATAATCAGGTTCTTTATAAAAAACTTGCTGATATTTCACTTATTATGAGTGCTTATGAACTGCTAATTAAGGATAAATTTAACGATTCATCAAACGAGCTTACAAGAATTTATAATCAAATCTTTGATAAAGGCTACTTCAAAAATAAGTATGTATTTATTGACGGATTTAACGGCTTTGTTGCACAGGAATATAAGCTTCTTGAACTGATAATTGCAGAGGCAAAGTGCGTTACAATCACACTTTGTACAGATTCATATGACAGTGATAATAACTATGATTTATTTTCATATGTTAATAAGTCTTATCAAATAATTAAAAGAATTGCCGATAAATCCGATGTTGAAACACAGATTGTTAAGCTTGAAGAAAATTACAGGTTTAAAAATGACGAACTTAAAGTAATTGAAAAACATTTTTTTGATAATTCAAACGAAACCCTCGAAACTAACGAAAATGTACATATTTACGCTTCAAAAAATATTTCCGATGAATGTGAAAATGTATCAAGAGAGATTAAAAAGCTTTTAAGAAAAGGGTATAAAGCTTCTGAAATCACTGTTATTTGCCGTGATTTGCAAAAATATTTAAGTGAGCTTGAATATAATTTTTCTAAATATGAAGTGCCTTATTTTCGTGATGAAAGACAGCCGGTTAACACCCAGTCACTTGTAGTAATGATAGAATTTATGCTTAGGTGTATTAACTTTTCATTTAAAAGTGATGATATATTAAGCCTTGCAAAAGCAGGATTAACCGATATACCGGATGAAGATATAAACGAACTTGAAAACTATATTTTTTTGTGGAATATAAACGGCTTAAAATGGACTAAACCGTTTGAAAATTCAACCAAGGGTTTTGTAAATGAATTAAGCGATGCTGACAGAAAGACTCTTGAAAAAATGAATAAAACAAGGGAAAAATTGATTGCACCGCTTGTTTTGTTAAAGAAAATTGCTAAAACAAAGGACTCAAAAAAAATAAGTGAGGGAGTATATAATACTCTGATTTCCTATGGTGCTGATAAAAAAGTAAAGGAATATGCTGTTTTGTTAAACAAAAGCGGCTTTTATTCGCTTGCTCAGGAGCAGGGTAGAATATGGAAACTTGTTATGGAAATATTAAATCAGCTTGCAACTACACTTGGCGAGATTGATTTAAAAACATATGCAAAGATGTTTTCACTCATTATTTCTTGCGAAGATTTAGGTACTGTTCCGAGCGGAATAGACAATGTGCAAATCGGCCAGGCGGACAGAACAAGAACCGATAACCCAAAAGCGGTTTTTGTTTTAGGTGCAAATGAGGGTGAATTTCCGCAATCAGCCGGCACAAGCGGACTTCTTTCCGAAGCAGAGAGAAGAATTATGCTTGAAAATGATTTCAAACTTTACTCATATGCCGAAATATTTAATTTGCAGGAAAGATACTTTGCTTATATGGCGTGTACCTGTGCAAGCGAAAAATTATATGTTTCGTATTTAAAGGGAAGTTCAAAAGATTCGGCACCGTCAGAAATAGTTACAGATATTGAGTCAAAGTACAGTAATTTCAAAGAATATGATATTTCTGATTTGAGCGAGATTGAACTGATTGAAACAAATAAAAACGCTTTTGAACTTATGAGTGAAAGATTTTACGATAACACTCCGTTTTATGCATCGCTTAAAGAATATTTTAAAAATGACAACAGATACGAAGCAATAAAGTATCTTGCAGAAAACAAACCGATTGAAATTAAAAGCAGAAAAAAAGCTATCGAACTTTTTGATAAAGATATGTATATTTCTGCTTCAAGAATTGAAGATTATTATAATTGCCCGTTTAGGTATTTTTGCAAATTCGGCCTTTCAGCCAAAATCAGAAATAAGGCTGAAATTGACCCAATGCAAAGAGGTACGCTTATTCACTATATTCTTGAAATGATTTTATCCGATGTAGGTACTAAAAAACTGTCAACTCTTAATTACAGTGAAATTAAAGATTTGGTTGATAAGTATATGACAAAATATTTTGAAGAAAATATGGCACTTATTAAAGATAAAAATAAACGCTTTGATTATAATTACAAAAGGCTTTCAAAGCTTGTTTATGATGTAGTAAACCACCTTGCTTTAGAATTTAAAAATTGCGATTTTGAAGCTAAAGCATTTGAAATGTCAATTGATAAAGACGGTGAAGTTAAACCTGAAGTTATACCGCTTGAAAGTGGCGGAAGTGTGCAAATTCGAGGCTCAATTGACCGTGTGGATGTGTTTGAACATAATGATGAAAAATATATCAGGGTTGTTGATTACAAATCAGGTAATAAGAAGTTTAAGCTAGCCGATATTATGGACGGTTTAAATTTGCAAATGTTTGTATATCTTTTTTCATTGTGTGAAGATAAATCATCTGCACTTAACGGAATACCTGCCGGGGTTTTATATATGCACGCAGCAAGAAATACATTGAATTTTGATTCTGCAAATGAAGCTGAAAAGTCGCTTGACAGCGAAGAAGCTTCAATGTTTAAGATGAACGGTATTGTACTGAGCGATGA
>CAVLCX010000049.1:0-9259 GCA_963661525.1 bacterium | reverse complement strand
AAATACAATCGGCTCAAAATGCAACGATGTTGAAATTGCACGCAAGGTTGTAGATATAAAAGCTGAAATTGAAAAAATCAGAGAGCAAATTCAAAATATAGAGTAATTATTATGAAATTAGTTAATATTGGTTTTGGAAATTTAATAAATGCAGACAGGGTAATTGCAATTTTATCACCCGAATCTGCTCCGGTTAAAAAGATTGTTAAGGAAAGCAAAGCAAAATCAACGCTGATTGATGCAACACACGGCAGAAAAACTATGAGTGTAATTGTTACAGACAGTGAAAATGTTGTACTTTCTTATCTTGATTTAAAGCAGGTTGCTGTGAAATTTGATGTGGAGGTTGAGGATGAATAATAATGGTATGCTTGTTGTTGTTTCAGCTCCGAGCGGATGCGGAAAAGACACAGTATTTAAAGAAATTCGCAAAAAAAGAAATGATATAGTTGAATCTGTTTCAGCTACCACACGAAAGCCGAGAGAAGGCGAAGTTGAAGGTGTTAATTATTTCTTTTTAAGCGAAGATGAGTTTAAAGAACTGATTGAAAATAACGGACTTCTTGAATACGCTGTATATAACAATTGCTATTACGGAACACCGATTAAAGGTGTGAATGATGCAATAAGAAGTGGCAAAATTTGCGTTTTGATTATTGATGTTCAGGGTGCGGAAAATGTTAAGAAGCTATATCCAGACAGCGTTTCAATTTTCTTGGTTCCGCCAAGTTGGGAAACACTTGAGCAAAGGTTAAGAGCCAGAAATTCCGAAGAGGAAGAAATGATACAAAAAAGGCTTAAAATTGCTAAAAAAGAGCTTTTGTGCCAGGATGAATATGATTATAAAGTAGTTAATGACAATCTTGATGATTGTGTTAATGATATAGAAAAAATACTTTACGAAGAATTAAAAAAACGCAATGAAACCAAATAATTAAATTAAAAGGAGATATTTATATGTTTAACCCGGATTTAAAAGAATTATTAAAAGGCTGCAACAGCCGTTACAGTCTTGTAGTAGGTACTGCAAAGAGAGCAAGAGAAATTCGTGATGAAGCAATTGAACGCGAAGAACCTGTTGATGTTAAAACCGTATCGGTTGCTATTGATGAAATTCTTGACGGAAAGTATGTAATTGAAGAGCCTGATGAACTCAAATCAAATAAAAAGTAATGAACAATAATATTGCTACCGTTGCTGTTGAAAAAACTTTCTTCAGTATTGATTCCGATTTTGATTATTTAATACCTGATGATTTTGTTAATGAAATTGAAATTGGAACTATGGTTAAAGTGCCTTTTGGAAACGGTAACAGGCTCAGGGACGGAATAGTTGTTAATTTATATTCTGCTATTAACACGTCTTTGAAATCAATTAAAAGCACCGTCGGTGATAAACCGATATTAAGTGCTGAAGCAGTATCACTTGCATTGTGGCTTAAGGAACGCTGTTTTTGTACTACTTATGAGTGTTTAAGGCTAATGTTACCGAGAGGAATAGGCAAAGTAGCGGACGCATCTGCGAAAGTGGCAACGCTTTTGACAGAAAATGAAAACAATTTGCCTAAACTTACTCAAAAGCAAAAAAGCGTAGTAGATTTACTTTTTGATGTTAATACTGCATCTATTTCTGAAATATGTGAGTTTTGCAGTGTCGGTGTATCGGTTATCAAAAATTTAGAAAAATACGGTGTTATTTCTATATATGATAAAGAAGTTTTGCGAAATCCCTATAAAGATGTACAAATAACAGAAAATAAGGATATTGAGCTTTCGCCGCAGCAAATGAATGCGTATACTACTTATAGCAATATGCTTGAAGGTGAAGGCAGCACAGGGCTTCTTTTCGGTGTAACAGGCAGCGGCAAAACACAAGTATATTTAAAACTTATTGATAAAGCACTTGAACTTCAAAAAGATGTTATTGTTTTAGTTCCTGAAATTAGCTTAACTCCGCAGGCTCTTTCAATATTTCATAAACGATACGGTGATAAAGTGGCTGTTTTTCACAGCGGCTTATCCCTCGGTGAAAGAAATGACGAATACAAAAGAGCAGACAGGGGGGAAGCTAAAATTGTTATAGGTACAAGAAGCGCTGTTTTTGCACCGCTTCATAATTTAGGGCTTATAATAATGGACGAGGAACAGGAGAGTACTTACAAAAGTGAAAGAACACCGAAATATAACACAAAAGATGTTGCTAATTTCAGATGTAAGTATAATAAAGCATTGTTTTTAATGACTTCTGCAACTCCGTCGCTTGAAACATATTCAAATGCTTTAAACAATAAATATGTACTTTGCGAACTTACACAGCGTTTCGGTGATGCTAAATTGCCGCAGGTAATTACTGTTGATATGAAGCAGGAAATGAAAAACGGTAATAAATCGCCGATTTCCGCAACACTTAAAGAACTTATTGAAGAAACGCTTGATAATAACAAGCAGGTTATTCTTTTAATTAACCGCAGGGGTTATAATACATTTATTGCCTGTAATGATTGCGGGCATGTAATAACTTGCCCAAACTGTTCAATTTCTTTAACTTATCACAGCGCACGTAACAGACTGGTTTGCCATTACTGCGGATATACAAAAAAGCTTGATAATGTTTGCCCCGAATGCAAGGGTGATAATATACGATACAGCGGCTACGGTACTCAAAAAATTGAAGATGAACTTGCATATCTTTTTCCCGACGCACGCATTTTAAGAATGGACGCTGATACCACTTCAACTAAATTCAGCCATGAAAAAATGTTTAATGCATTTGCAGATCACAAATACGATATTATGATTGGTACGCAAATGGTAGCAAAAGGCTTGGATTTTGATGATGTTACTTTAGTAGGTGTTGTAAATGCCGATAATTCACTTTATGATGAAAGTTATAACAGTGCAGAGCGTTGCTTTGATTTGATTACACAAGTAGTAGGCAGAAGCGGAAGAAGAGACGGAAACGGTAAAGCTGTTATTCAAACTATCAATCCTTATAATCAAACGCTTGAATACGCTTCAAAGCAGGATTATAAAAGCTTTTATGAAAATGAAATTGAATTGAGAAAGCTTTTAACATATCCGCCGTATTGTGATATTATTTCAGCTTCATTTATTGGGGAAAATGAAAATAAGGTTGCACTGTGTTCAAAAAAGTTTTTTGAACTTTTAATTGAGGAGAACGAGAAATATAAGCATAAAATTATCGTTCTCGGCCCAAGTGTAGCAAAAATAGCGAAATTAAATAACACATATAGATACAGATTATCTGTAAAATGTAAAAATTCAAAAAATATTCGTAATATGTTTAATGATATTCAAAAGAATATATGTAAAATCAAGGAATATAAGGATGTTTCGGTATCACTTGATATAAATCCTTATGATTTGAATTAGGAGAATATAAAATGGCATTAAGAAATATAGTTAAATTAGGTGACCCGGTTCTTAACAAAACCAGCCGAAAAGTTGAAAAATTTGACGAAAAACTTGCAATACTTATTGATGATATGCTTGAAACTATGTATCAGGCTAACGGTGTAGGCCTTGCCGCAGTTCAGGTTGGAATGTTAAAAAGGGTAGTTGTAATTGACATCGGTGACGGCCCTATGGAACTTGTAAACCCTGAAATCACGATGAAAGAAGGGGAACAGAGAGAATCTGAAGGATGCCTTTCACTTCCGGGAAAATACGGTGTTACTGTTCGCCCTATGAAAGTTCAGGTAAAAGCACAGGACAGAAACGGAAAATGGCAGGTATTCACCGGCGAAGGCTTAAAAGCTCGTGCTTTTTGCCATGAAATTGACCATCTTGACGGAATATTGTTTACTTCACATGTTGTGGGCGAACTTCAAACACAGTAACGGAGAATAATATGAATGTAATTTTTATGGGTACGCCTGATTTTGCTGTACCTTGCTTGCAAAAGTTAATTGAAAATCACAATGTTATTGCAGTTTTTTCACAGCCTGATAAACCGGTTGGCAGAAAGCAAGTTTTAATGCCGACACCGGTAAAAGAGTACGCAGCAGAGCATAATATTGATGTATTTCAGCCGACTTCGCTTAAAAATGATGAGGTTTCTGCACAAATTGAAAATATGAATGCAGATGTCATTGTTGTAGTAGCTTACGGAAAAATTTTGCCAAAAAGTATACTTGAAGCAGCAAAATACGGTTGTATAAATGTTCACGCTTCACTTTTGCCTAAATATAGGGGTGCTGCTCCGATACAATGGGCGGTTATAAACGGGGACAAAGAAACCGGTGTGACCGTTATGCAAATGGATGAAGGGCTTGATACGGGTGATATGCTCCTTGTTGACAAAACCGAAATCGTCGAAAATGAAACAAGCGAAGAACTGTTTGACCGCCTTTCGCTTATTGGTGCAGATGCACTTATTAAAGCACTTGATGACATTGAAAAAGGTATAGTTAAACCTATACCGCAGGAAAAATCAGATACTTCATATGCCGAAAAAATTACCAAAGCTTTAAGCCCAATTGATTGGAATAAATCTGCTGTTGAAGTACACAATTTAGTCAGAGGGCTTCAAACTTGGCCTTGTGCGCAAACAAAATTAAACGGAAAAAATATTAAAATTCATAAAACTGTTTTGACTGATATTGCCGGTGCAAATGCAGGCGAGGTAATTGAAAATAAAAAAAAGCTTATTGTTAGCTGCGGTGACGGACACTGCGTTGAAATTCTTGAAGTGCAGCTTGACGGTAAAAAAAGAATGGACACTAAATCATTTTTAATGGGAAACAAGATTGAAATCGGTGCATTGTTAGGAGAATGATATAATGGGACCTTATTTTGCATATTATTTAACAGGGTTTATTATGATACCTGTTTTCATCTTTGCAACATACTGCCAAATTAAAGTTAAAAGAGCATTTTCGACTTATTCACAGCTTTCTAACCGCAGAAGAATGACGGGCGCGCAGGCTGCATATGAATTATTACAGCTTAACTGTATAAATGATGTCAGGATTAGAAAAATAGGCGGTACGCTTACTGATTATTATGACCCTAAAAATAAAGAAATTTGTCTTTCGCAGGATGTTTTTGATTCTACAAGTGTTGCCGCAGTAGGTGTAGCTTGCCACGAAGCTGGACATGCCTGCCAGCATGCACAGGGATATGCACCGTTGAAACTCAGAAATGCTGTTATTCCTATGACTCGTATTGGTTCATATTTAGGTGTTCCTTTAGCGTTAATAGGTATGTTTTTATATAGTAACACACTTATTTATGCCGGCTTAATTCTATATTCGGCAGTTGCTGTTTTTCAGCTTATCACACTTCCTGTTGAATTTAACGCATCAAAAAGAGCACTTGAAACAATTGAAGCAAATCACTTCCTTGAAAACGAAGAATACAGAGGCGCAAAAAAAGTTTTAACTGCAGCTGCACTAACATATGTTGCCGCACTTGCTTCGGCAGTTGCAACATTGTTAAGGCTATTATTGATAATCAACAGAGGTAACAGAAATTGAAAAAAAGTCCGCGACTTGTAGCTCTTGAAACTTTATACAGCATTTTTTATGACGGTTCATATTCCAATATAGCGCTTGATAAGGCACTTTCCGATATTAAAGAAAACAAAGCTTTTATATCAGCGCTTGTATATGGTGTAACTGAAAGAAAATTAACACTTGATTATTTTATTGATAAATATACACAAGGCAGAATAAAACCCAAAGTTCGTATAGTGCTTTGGCTCGGTGTATACCAACTGCTTTTTATGGAAAAGGTGCCGTCTTCGGCATCAATTAACGAAAGTGTTAAGCTTGTAAAAGAAATTAAGCAAGATTATTATGCAAAGCTTGTAAATGCTGTGTTACATAAGATAGATGATGACAGGCAAATCCCCGATGACTTGTTAGTCAAATATTCAGTGCCGGAAAATTTGATAAATATGTGGAAAAAGCAGTACGGTGAAGATGTATTAAACGAATTTTTACCATACATTAACGATAAGCCACCGCTTTTTGCTATACCTAACAGAAAGTTTGTAAACAGTGATGAACTGCTTTATGAACTTGAGTGTGACGGTATTTCAGGCGAAGCATATGATGAATTTGTTTTAATTGAAAATGCAAATGATTTGACCGCTTCAAAAGCGTTTAAAAACGGATTGTTTTATATAGAGGATTTATCAAGCTTTAGATGTGCGAATGAACTTGACGCTCACGCTGATGATGTGGTGCTTGATATGTGTTCGGCTCCCGGTGGAAAGGCTTTTACTATATCACAAAGTATGAATAACAGCGGCAGAATTTATTGTTATGATCTGCACGAGCATAGACTCAATTTAATTAAAAACGGTGCAAAGCGTTTATCTATTGATAATATATTAACAGCTGTTAATGATGCAACAGTATATAACGAAAATATTTTAAAAGCTGATAAGATTTTGTGTGATGTACCGTGCTCCGGCTTTGGAATTATAAGAAGAAAGCCTGAAATAAGATATAAAGATTTAGACAGTGTTAAGGATTTACCGCAAATTCAATACGAAATACTTGAAACATCATCAAGATATTTAAAAAATGGCGGCAGGATTATATATTCCACCTGCACTTTAAATAAAAAAGAAAATGAAAATGTGGTAAATAAGTTTTTAAAAAATCATTCTGAATATAAATTGGTAAAAGATAAAACAGTGTTTCCGTCAACAGTAGGTGGTGACGGATTCTATTATGCTATAATGGTTAAAAATGAAAATTGATATTAGTTCACTTACATATGAAAAATTAAATAGCGAACTCGGCTTGCTTGGGCTTCCTAAATTTAGGACAAGTCAGATTTATTCTTGGCTTCATAAATACGGATGCACATCATTTGATGAAATGACGAATATCAGTAAAGACCTTCGTGAAAAGCTAAGCGAAAAGTATTATATTTCATCTTGCCGAATTGAAGATAAATATGTATCAAAATTAGATGATACGGTAAAATACTTATTTAGGCTTAATGACGGTGAATATATTGAATCCGTTATTATGAAATATAAATATGGCTATACTATTTGTGTTTCATCACAAGTCGGCTGTAAAATGGGTTGTACATTTTGCGCTTCAACTCTTGCCGGGTTTAAAAGAAATCTTACCGCCGGTGAAATTGAATCACAGCTTCACAGTGCGCAAAATGATTTGAATATTAAGATTTCACATATAGTTTTAATGGGTATCGGCGAACCGCTTGATAATTTTGATAATGTTATTGACTTTTTATACAATGTTAATAATGAAAACGGACTTAACATAAGTATGAGAAATATTACAATTTCAACTTGCGGCATTGTTCCGAGAATTTATGATTTAATGAATCTTGATTTGCAGCTTACTTTGACTATATCTCTTCACGCACCTAATGATAAAATCAGAAGTAATACAATGCCGATAAACAATAAATACGGTATAGATGAATTGCTTTGTGCCTGCAAAGAATATGCCCAAAAAACAGGCAGAAGAGTAAGCTTTGAATATACTTTGATAAACAATGTGAATGACAGTAAAGAAAATGCACTCGAACTTGCTTCAAAATTAAAAGGTATGAATGCACATGTTAATTTAATACCGGTTAATGATGTTAAAGAAAGAGGCAATGTCAGGTCATCTAAACAGGCAATTGTGAATTTTCAAAATGTATTGAAAAATCACGGAATAAATGCTACAATAAGGCGTACTTTAGGCTCGGATATAAATGCATCCTGCGGCCAATTAAGGCGGCTCAAAAACAGAGGTGAAAGTAATGAGGATTGTTGCTAAAACAGATAAAGGGCAGGTTAGAAATTCTAACCAAGATGCTTACGCAGTCGGTGAATTTTCCGATGAAGTAGTGTGGGCTGTTGTTTGCGACGGTATGGGCGGCGCAAACGGCGGAAATATAGCAAGTGCTTTAGCTGTTAAGGTTATAAGTGATAGAATAAATGTATCATATCGTGAGCAAATGCGTGACAGTTCAATTAAAAATATGCTTGATTCTGCATTAAATGCCGCTAATGTTGAAGTATTTGACTTGGCAGAAAGCAAAGCGGAATTAAAAGGAATGGGTACTACTGTTGTTTGCGCAATTGTAAAAAACAGACAAGTGTTTATTGCACACGCCGGTGACAGTCGAGCTTATATACTTAAAAACGGCCATATTACCCAGCTTACTACCGATCACAGTATGGTGCAGGATTTGCTTGACCGCGGTAAAATCACTTCTGAAGAAGCGTTGCATCATCCTAACAAAAATATTATTACCCGTGCTGTTGGTGTTGATAAAAATATTGACATTGATTTTGATGAAATAGAATTAGATGATGAATCTACACTACTTCTTTGTACAGACGGGCTTTCAAATTATGTATCTAATGATGAAATTCTTGAATTAACAAGTGACGGTAAACATTACGCTTTTGCAGACAGGCTTGTAAACAAAGCAAATGAAAATGGCGGCGGGGATAATATCACCGCAGTAGTAATTTCTAAATAAACGGAGTTTTATATATGGATAATTATGTAGGAAAAAGACTTGACGGAAGATATGAAATACAAGAAATCGTCGGTGTTGGCGGTATGTCTGTTGTATATAAGGCTTACGATAATGTTGACGATAGGGTAGTTGCCGTTAAAATTCTTAAAGATGAATTTTTAACCAATGATGATTTTGTAAGAAGGTTTAAGAACGAATCAAAAGCAATTGCGCTTTTATCACACCCTAATATTGTAAAGGTTTATGATGTTAGCTTCGGCGAAAAACTGCAATACATTGTTATGGAATATGTTGACGGAATTACGCTTAAAGAGTATATACAAAAGCAAGGTGCAATTACTTGGAACGACGCTTTGTTTTTTACAACTCAAATATTAAAAGCACTTCAACACGCACACGATAAAGGCATTGTTCACAGAGATATTAAACCGCAAAATATAATTTTGCTTCCTAATGGTAACATTAAGGTTGCCGATTTCGGCATTGCCCGCTTTTCAAGAAGTGAAACAAGAACACTTACAGATACAGCTATCGGCTCTGTTCACTATATCAGTCCCGAGCAGGCAAAAGGTGAATTTACTGATGAAAAAGCCGATATATATTCAGTAGGTGTAGTGCTTTATGAAATGCTTGCAGGCAAAGTTCCGTTTGAAGCTGAAAGCGCTGTGAGCGTAGCTTTAATGCAGCTTCAAAATAATGCTAAAAGACTTACCGAAATCAACCCGGATATTCCGCTGGGACTTGAGCAAATTTGTATTCACGCAATGCAGAAG
>CAVLCX010000048.1:0-9275 GCA_963661525.1 bacterium | reverse complement strand
TGACTTTTTCTATAATTACTCGGTTCAGGTCGGATTTTTAAGCAAATTCAATGACTCCACCTGCGACATTGCAAAAGCTATTGACTATTTGATTAAAAATCTTAAAGAGCGCGATTGCTTTGATTTATATAAAAATGAAGTGGAATATATCACGGTTCGCCATTTCTTTTACAGATTTGAGCAGCTTTTAATGGTATACGGCGAAGAAAGCTTTGAATTAAAAGTTAAGCTTATTAACACATTATTTGACTACCTTGAAGAAAACTTTCCTAAATTCAGGC
The DNA here is from genome assembly GCA_963661525.1 of bacterium. Classification (GTDB taxonomy): domain Bacteria; phylum Bacillota; class Clostridia; order Oscillospirales; family Acutalibacteraceae; genus Eubacterium_R. Next base: position 8,994 of record CAVLCX010000048.1, on the reverse strand, counting down.
AAAACAAATATATTAAATATAATCTGCCTTACAGAATTTATAATCTTTTCGCATTTTATTCATCAAGGGAAAAGCTTTTGGACTTTGCGGCAAAATGCAAGGATATGAATAAAGAAGAGCAGGACGAATATGTTGAAAGCATAAAAGCAGAATACGAAAAGGTTAAAGAATTTGAATTCAAAACCTTTGATAAAATTAAAGAAGAAACAAAAGATGCTGACGAAAAATACTTCAAACTGAAAAAAGAATTATCGCTTAAAAACGAAGTTTTATATGTAACAGCGCAGGAACATTCACTTCCGTCTTCTATGCTTGCTATGATTAAATATATTAAAACAGAAAAAAACGATTACAAGCAAATCGTGGTGGCAAACAATGAAAACAAGGCGGAATGTGAAGAAAGATTAAAGCGTTACAACTTCAGCGATGTTACGGTAATCAGCAGTGATGACGAAGAATATATAAAAGCACTTTGCGAAGCAAAATATATTTTTGCTGACCGTGCGCTTGAATACTTTTTTGAAATTAAAGAAGGTCAAAAATACATCAATTTGCAAACCGACTGCATATCGGCAAAAATGGCAAAAAAAAGAGAAAAGGAATACTTTGAATTTGCAACTGCACAAAAAAGCATTATTGCATCAAGTGCAAGTGTATATCTTAACGAGGTTAGCCAAAACTCTTTTGAAAAAGCATACAGGTGCGAAATGCTGCCTACAAGTACCGTAATTTCAGACAGCCCTGCACTTGATATGGCAGGGGCTACAAGCTTTGCAATAACTAATAATAAAATCAAAATTTTATTTACCCCGCAATTTAAGGCAACAAACGGTAAAAACTCTGCAACGGCATACAGAAAGTTTATGGCTAATCTAATGATTATTGACAGTGAATTAAGCCAAAAATACGAGCTTTATGTTAACCTTGATACTTATCCGTATAATGCCGATTTCACAGTATTTAACCATATCAAAAAAATGCCGGGCGAATATGATTTATATGATTTTGCATCAAGCTGCGACTGTGTTATCACAGATTATCACACAATATTAAATGTATTTAAAAACAAAGATTTAAAACTTGCCCGCTTTATTCTTGATACAAACAGATTTATAAGTGACGAAGAACTCGGAGCAGACGATAGCATTCCGACTTTTGAAACAGCAGTTGAACTTTGCGATTTTATCAGAAAGCTTGAAAAATCAAACCACACATTTTCAAAGCACGAAAATGCGAAGGAACTTTTTGAAAAAATCGAAAGAAACGACATAAATAAAAAGCAAATTGAAGAAGAAATTTGCTTTTACTATATGGGCGGAAATCTTACGGAAAACCGAGTTAAAACCTTCAAGCGAATAAGAAAAGAGCAAAGCTATAAAACTTTTTACCTCAGCTTTGATGAAGAAAAGAACCCTAATTACAAAGCAGACGGCGAAGAATATCTTAAAGGTGTACGCCTTCTTCCTATGCGATTTGACAGTTTTGACAGCTTTGAAGAAAGCGACATAAAAGGTGCATATCTAAAAGCCAAACTCGGCTTAAACCCATCCAAAAAATTTGAAGCACTTTGTGAAAGCGAAAGAAGAAAATATTTCGGAAATATAAGGTTTGATGACGAGTATGTTTTATCCACCTCGGCAATTTCAAAAAATCTTCTTTTAATAGGCCTTTCCAAACATTTAAACTATGAATTTAATTGGTTTGATAAAAACAAGTATTCTTCTAAAAAGCCATTTAAAACAAAGGTTAATTACATCTGTTCAAGGCTTGAAAACGGCGCAAGCGTAAAAATCAATGATGATATGAAAGATTTGAAATGCGTTAAAAAACTGAATATCGAATAAAAAAACTCCTGCGGCGATAACACCGCAGGAGTTTTAACTTATAGTGAAATATAATAAACGCAAATATCTTCATATTCACCGCTTTTAAGTTTAAATCCCTTTGGAATTACACCCAAAAGGTTAAAGCCAAGCCTTTCATAAAGGTGGCGTGCGTGAATATTAGTTGAAACAACTGCATTAAACTGCATAATTTTAAAACAGAAATCCTTTGCTTTTTCAAGGCAGTGCTTAACGAGCTTTTCACCTATATGAAACCCTCTCGACTTCGAGCTGACTGCAAAGCTTGCATTTGCAATGTGCGCGCACCTGCCCACATTGTTAGGATGAAGTATGTAAAGCCCGATTATTTCTTTTGTATCTTCATCTTCTGCAACACCGCAGTAAGTTTGAGATGAGAAAAAATCAGCGGCACTGCTTTGATTTAAGCAATCTATTTGCGGAAATGCGATACCGTCGCTCACCACTTCATTCCAAATTTCAGCCATTTTTGTAATATCATTATCATTATATTTTCTTATAACAATCATTTCATCACCTATATTTAACAAAAAGGACACCTACTTAAAAGTAAGTGCCCTTTAATTACTTATTAGTCTGATGTGTAAGGGAGAAGAGCTAAATGTCTTGCTCTCTTGATAGCAGTAGTAAGCTCTCTCTGATGCTTTGCGCATGTACCTGTTACACGACGAGGAAGAATCTTTGATCTTTCTGATACAAATCTCTTAAGTCTTGTAACATCTTTGTAGTCGATTTCATCAACCTTTTCTACACAAAAAACGCAAACCTTCTTGCGACCCTTGCGTGGGCCACCGGCTCTGTTATATGCCATAATTAGTTTCCTCCTTTAAAATGGTAAGTCGTCATCATCATCAACGATTTCTTCAAAATCTGAATTATCAGCTGTTGAGTAGCTTGGTGCAGGCTGAGAAAATGCAGGATTTGCACCCTGGCTTTCTGCCTTTGAGCCACAGAAAGAAACCTGATTTGCAACAACTTCTACGGATTTTCTCTTGTTTCCGTCACGGTCAGTGAAATTATTTGTTTGAATTGAACCTTCAACAGCAATCATTGAACCTTTGTGGAAATAACGAGAAACAAAATCAGCAGTTTGACGCCAAGCAACTACATCAATAAAATCCGCTTGCCTTTCCTGACCTTGTGACTGATAATTTCTGTCAACAGCCATTTGGAAACGGATAACCGAAATACCGTTTGGTGTAGTTCGAAGCTCCGGTTCATAAGTTAATCTGCCCATTAGAACAACAGAATTGATCATTCAAATCCCTCCTATTATTCGCCTTTAGCTACGATTAAAGAACGAAGTACGCCGTCAGTAATGTTGATAACACGGTCAAGCTCCTGTGGGAATGCTTCATCACTTGTGAAATCGATAACTACATAATAGCCATCGTTTTCATAGTTGATTGGATATGCAAGCTTGCGCTTACCCCATTCCTCAACATTGCCGAGAGTGCCATGCTTTGCGATGAGGTCAGTAAACTTCTGCTTTAAAACCTCAACTGCCTCTTCTCCGTTTGCAAGAGAGTAAACCATTACGATTTCATAATTTTTTAATGCCATTCTTCAGCACCTCCTTTTGGTCTTTTGGCCTGCGCAGCTTGCGCAAGCAAGGATTGCTTTGTTTTCCAAAGCTGTGTTATTATATCAAAAATATATTTATATGTCAAGCATTATTTCAATATTACAGTAGCAAGCGACATAGGTTTAATTTCAAGCTTTTTGATATTATTCATATTGCTTTCGTCAAGCTTGCGTTCCTGTGTGGTTTCAGCAATACGGCAGAAAGAAAACTCCCTGTCAAATTCAAGAACCCTTTTCGCTTTGCTGAAATTAACTGCTGCAATCGCATATTCTCCGCTTTTAAGTTCAAAAGCAAAAGCGGAAAAACCACGCGAAGTGTTAAAACCAATATCAAGGCTTTTGCTGCCGCTTGGTATATATTTTGAAAAATGTGCCATTGCATAATATCTCATTGCAACATAATAATCAGACCAATCATCCTTTGCAACAAGAAAACCGTCACTGTAACATTTGCCGTCACGCACGGCGTTATCCCACTGATTTGCACATACCCAAGCACTCCAACTGTCAACCCCGGTGTAAATCAAATCTTCACCGATAATGCGTGCCATCATAAGTGCGGACTCGATTGATTTTGTATCGTGCTTGCAGGGAAGTTCACACCATTCGCTCATATCAAAGCGCGGAGTTTTAATATTATTTTTTGCCCATTTGCCGAATTCGACTTTTTCATTCACATTTTCATCAGAACCGTATGAATGATATGCAAATACATCAAGATACTTCATTATAAGTTCATTTGATGATAAAAGCTCATAATATTCTTTTGTAAAATCTTTTATATTTCCGCTTTCGGGGCCGTAAAGTTTAAGGCTTGAATTTCTTTTTTCAAGTTCCTTTGCGAATACCAAATAGCAGTCAAATACTTCTTTCGGTTCATAATGGCAACCCTCCTGCCAAACATAATCACCGCCCCATTTCCACTGCGGTTCATTGATAGGGCTGATATATTTTACAGGGTAACCCTCGCTTATAAAATGCTCTGCAATATCAATAAAATACTTAGCAAATGCTTCATATTTGCTTTTATCAAGATTTGAAAAATGCTCGGTAAACCCACCGCTTGTTTGCCCGGTTACCGTTTGGGTATAATGGGGTGAATTTGCAAAAAAGATAAGCGTATCAATATTGCCCAATTCCAAACATTTTTTCATCATAGAAACAGCATATTTATCTTTTGAATAATCAAAAGTACCGTCGCCAAGCATAAAGCTTTCAATATATCGCCAGGGATTATCAATTCTCAAATTATCTTTTTCATATCCGCCGCCCACATTAAAGCGGTAAATATTCATTTTAAGGCCCGAATCACCGTAAAGAAGATTTGCAACATCGTCACGGGTTTTTTCATCCTTAATTTGCGGTGACCACCAGCACGCAGAACCGCCGAAGCCTTTAAGTGATTTAATTACTTTCGCATTTTTTAAATTGATTTTCATGGCATTAACCCTTTATCATTTGTTCAAGCTTTTCTATATCTCTGCTGAAACGGCGCTGGCTTACAAGTACAACTACTTCGTCGCCCTCTTTAATAACCGTATCACCCTTTGGAGTGATTGATACACCGTCACGCTCAATGCTAACTATTACACAATGCTTACCCCAATCAATATCCATAATTTTTTTCTTTGCAACGGGGCTTCCCACCGGAATTGTATAAGTTTCAAGCACTTTTTCATTAGTTTCAAAAAACCTCGGTTTTTCATGCTTTGAACTTACAATTCGTTCAAACAAAAATTCATAAAACGGTGTAACACCGATAAAATTAGCGGTTGCATAACTGATTAAGCTTACTACCGCAAGCGGCAAAATATTATTCATATTACCCGTAAGTTCAAATACAAGCACAATGCCCGTAATCGGACTTCTTACAATCGAAGCAAAAAGCCCTGCCATTCCGATAACTACAAATTCCTCCCACATTGCAGGAGTAATTTCATCAAAAGCATTCACACTTACCGTGCCGAAAACAGCACCCATATATGCACCCAAAATGCAAAGGGGATAAAGAGTACCGCCCGGCGCACCACTTGCAAAGCAAACAGCACCGAATAAAAATTTGGCAGACAGCAAAACAACCAAATAAAGAAGCGAAGGATTTTCCTTTAAAAGTATAACTTCCATACTGTGACCGCCGCAAAGAATTTGCGGCATAATTAAGCCGACAACACCGCTCAACACGAATATAGCAGGCATTTTGATATAATTAGGCACTTTAATTTTCTTATACAAATCCTGCGCCTTGCCCATAACCACATTATAAGCCGAACCGCAAAGGCCGAGAAAAACGCCCATTATAAGCAAAAGCCAATAATATTTAAGCGGAAAGTTTACGGTATCATAATTAAATACGGTATTTTGCCCGAAAAAGAGTTTTGATATGTAATCGGCAGTAACAGCAGAAACAATACCCATACAAAGAAGGCTTTTATCAAAAGTATGATGTATTTCTTCAAGCACAAACATAGTGCCTGCAAGCGGCGCATTAAATGCCGCCGCCATACCTGCGCCGGCGCCGCAGCTAATCATACGAAGCTCGGTTGTTTTATCAGCCTTTGTGAGCCTTGCAACACCTTTTGCTGCCATACCGCCGAGCTGAACGCTCGGGCCTTCCCTGCCAAGTGAAAGGCCGGAAAAAACAGAAGCCGTGCCGCCGATAAGTTTAACAAGAATTACTCTCCACCAGCTTGGGTTTATATGCCCCTTAATTTCACCGCTGACTTGCGGAATACCCGAGCCGCCGCCCTGCGGTTCCCACTTAACAAGCATTGAAACAAAAAAGCCGATAAGTGCAAGAATAACAAACCAAACAGCAATTTTAACAGGGTTACCTTTTACATACGATATTACTTTCATCAAGTAATTTTCAGCAAAGGAAAGTAAAAATCTATATAATACGGCAATAAGGCCGGACGCAATGCCGACCTCAATACCTCGAACTAAAAGATAAAAGCTTTCTTTTCTGCGAAATTCAATTTTTCTGTAAGTAGATTTATCTTTATTTCTCATAATGTTAATATTTCTTTAATTGGTCCTCGTTGACATTTTCAAGGAATTCATCGTAAGTTCCCATTCTGTCAATCACTCTGTTGCCTGAAATTTCAATAATTCTGTCTGCAACCGTCTGCACAAATTGATGGTCGTGCGAAGTGAACAAAATAGTTTCAGGGTAACGGATAAGCCCGTCATTAAGCGCAGTGATTGATTCAAGGTCAAGGTGGTTTGTAGGTTCATCAAGAATAAGCACATTTGCACCTGAAAGCATCATTTTGCAAAGCATACAGCGAACACGCTCACCACCTGAAAGAACATTAGCCATTTTAAGAGCTTCTTCGCCGGAGAAAAGCATTCTGCCGAGCCAGCCCCTAATATCAGCTTCGAGTGTATATGTTGTGTATTGGCGAAGCCAGTCAACAAGAGTAAGTTCAACCCCGTCAAAATATTTACTGTTATCACTCGGAAAATAGCTTTGTGAAGTAGTTACACCCCATTTAAAGCTGCCCTCATCAGGCTCTAATTCACCCATAATGATTTTAAACAGAGTTGTTTTAGCAACAACATCAGAACCTACAAAAGCAACCTTTTCCCTAGGATGAATAACGAAAGATACATCATCAAGCACCTTTCTGTCACCGATAGTTTTAGTTAAATGGTCAACTCTTAAAAGGTCGTTGCCGCATTCTCTATCAGGCTTAAAATCAACATACGGAAAGCGCCTGCTTGATACCGGCATATCAATCATTTCAAGTGCGTCAAGCTGCTTTTTACGGCTTGTTGCCTGCTTTGACTTAGCAGCATTGGCAGAGAAGCGTGCAATAAATTCCTGAAGTTCTTTAATTTTCTGCTCATTCTTTTTGTTTTGGTCTCTTGCCTGGCGCTGACGCATTTGTGTATATTCATACCAGAAATCATAGTTACCTGTGTAAAGCTGAATTTTACCGAAATCAACATCACAAATATGAGTACAAACCTTATTTAAAAAATGACGGTCATGCGATACTACAATAACTGTATTTTCAAAATCCATAAGGAAGTTTTCAAGCCAGCGAATAGCCGAAAGGTCAAGGTGGTTTGTAGGCTCGTCAAGAAGAAGAATATCAGGATTGCCGAAAAGTGCCTGCGCAAGAAGAACCTTAACTTTCATATCAGACGGAAGCTCTGCCATTTGCATATAGTGGTATTCATCAGGAACACCTAATTTATTAAGCATAAACGCAGCGTCGCTTTCAGCGTTCCAACCGTCCATATCGGCAAATTCAGCTTCAAGCTCACCGGCTTTAATACCGTCTTCTTCGGAAAAATCCTCTTTCATATAAAGAGCGTCTTTTTCTTCCATTACTTCAATAAGGCGCGGATTTCCCATAAGAACGGTTCTGATTACTTCGTATTCATCATAAGCAAAGTGGTCTTGCTTTAAAACAGAAAGCCTTTCACCCGGGGTAATAAAAACTTCACCTTTTTGCGGGTCAAGCTCACCTGAAAGAACTTTTAAAAATGTAGATTTGCCGGCGCCGTTAGCACCGATAATACCGTAGCAATTACCGGCTGAAAAAGTAACATTTACTCTTTCAAATAATACGCGCCCGCCGAATTGAACGGTAACATTATTTGCCTGAATCATTATTTTTCCTCCAAAATATAACAAGATATTAGATACTCAAATTTTCACGGATATATAATACTACATTAGTTTATCAAATACAAGTATTATTTATTTTAAGTTGATTTTATAAAAAAATTAAAGTATAATATATTGTAATTTAAAATAAGAGGTATAAAAATATGGATATAAAAATTTCACCTTCAATGCTTGCCAGTGATTTTGCAAACCTTGAAAGCGAACTAAAAAAATGTGAAACAGGCGGTGCGGATTTAATTCACCTTGATGTAATGGACGGGCATTTTGTACCTAACATTTCAATCGGAATTCCCGTAATTGCAGCAATGAAAAAAGTTTGCAAAGTTCCTTTTGATGTGCATTTGATGATAAGCGACCCATATTTTTACATTGATGATTTTATAAAAGCCGGCGCAGACATAATCACATTTCATATTGAATGTGACAGTGATATTGACAAAACCATTGATAAAATCACAGCAGGTGGCTGCAAAGCTTCGCTTGCGGTTAAGCCAAATACCGATATTGAAGCTGTTTACCCGTATCTTGATAAACTTTCAATGGTGCTTGTTATGACGGTTGAGCCGGGATTCGGCGGGCAAAGCTTTATGGAAAGCACTATGCCTAAAATTGAAAAACTGCGTGCAAAATGCCCTGAACTTGATATTCAGGTTGACGGGGGCATAAATCCCGATACTGTAAAAATCGCAGGTAGAGCCGGTGCAAATGTAATGGTTGCAGGCTCGGCAGTATTCAACAGTGAAAATCCTAAAGAAACCATAAAACTTCTTAAACAAAATGCAAAAGCATAAACGGCGTGATATAATTTATGAAAAAAAAGCATTTTTATAATAACAAAAAGCGAAATACAAAATGGACGGAAAAGCAGACGGGCCGAAAAATCAGTTTTGCCGATAAATATATTGAAGC
>CAVLCX010000047.1:0-9363 GCA_963661525.1 bacterium | reverse complement strand
CCGGTAATATGAAGGTTGCGGTTGTTATTAATGACGAGGGCTACGAGTTTAAAGGAGTAGAAATTAACGTCGGCGACCAAATTAAGAGTAATTTGAAAGCTAACGATATGATAGATTGGCAGTTCGTTTCTAAGGAGAGAGCGCTTAACGGAATTAAGGCAGGCGATTACTACGCAGGTATTGAAATTCCAAAGGGCTTCAGCAAATCGCTTACAAGTATTATGACTAAAAACTTTAAGCAGCCTAAAATAACTTATTATGCAAACGAAAAGAAGAACGCAATTGCCACAAAGATTACCGATAAGGTAGTTCAGACAGTTCAAACAGAGGTTAACGAATCGTTTGTTACAACAGTAATTAACCTTGTAAATAAGCTTCTCGGCACTGTTGTTGAGCAGGGCAAGAAGGACGGAACAAATATATTCCAAAATCTTCAAAATCAGATTGATTCTGCAAAATCTGCCGTTAAATCCGTTGAAAAAACAATTGACGGTTTTGAAGGTGTTATGGAAGTTTCGCAAGACCTTAATAAAACATTAAGCCAGACAGACTTGAGTTCTGTTTTGGGTGATACACAAAATGTTGTTAGTAACACACAGGACGCAATTAAAGTTGCCGAAAGCAGTGTTGATGTTGTAACTTCTTCGGTAGGTGATGTGCTTACATCGAGCAGTAAAAAGCTTGAAAATTCAGCAAATAATCTAAAAAAAATAAATGATGTAACATCTGAAAAAGCGCAGGCTGAAATAAAGTCGGTTTTGGCTGAATGTGTTCAGGCAAGAAAAGAACTTCAGGCAATAGTGCCTACACTTGAAAATGTAAATAATAGCTTGCCGAAGCCTTTAAGTGCGGTAACATCACTTGTAAAAGTTCTTGAAACAGCAGATTCAAGGCTTGGCGGCGTTGAAAATGAGCTTAATAAAATGCTTCAGGGTGATACATCAAAAAAAGTCAGCGATGTGGCAAATAAGCTTGGCGAAGTTTCAAAAACACTTGATTCAAGCCTTTCAACATATAAAAGCGATATAAAACCTTCGCTTGATAATACGATTGACAGCTTGCTTGATGTACTTTTTGATGTATCAAATCTTCTTACTACAATTGAAAATCAATCACCGCAGTTGAATACTCTTGTAAAATCCCTTAACGGTTCAATTTCAGCCGGTGATGACCTTTTAACTTCACTTCACGCTTTAATCAGCAATTGCGCAACCCAGCTTGATAATCTTTCTAAAAAGCTTAACGGTTTGAGTGACAGCGAACTTGTAAATGCACTTGTGAATTTAAGTGAAGGAAATTCAGACGAACTCGGCGAATTTATAGCTTGCCCTGTAACCATAAATACCGAAAAGGTTTACGGTCTTGATAATTACGGTTCTGCAATGGCTCCGTTTTACAGCACGCTTGCTTTGTGGGTTGGTGCTATTATTCTTGTGGCACTTATAAAGCCGAAAGTATCGAATAAAAAGGAAATCGGAAAAGTAAAACCTCGTGAAGAATATTTCGGCAGGTCGCTTATTTTCCTTACAATATCACTCATTCAGGGGCTTATAATTTGCCTTGGTGACCTCTACTTCCTTAAGATACAGTGTTACCACCCGGTAATGTTTATTTTCGCAGGCCTTTGTGCTTCGTTTGTATTTACATTCTTTATTTACTCGCTCGTGGCAGCGTGGGGCGATATTGGTAAGGCTGTTGCGGTAATTATGCTTGTTGTTCAGCTTGGCGGCTGCGGCGGTACATTCCCGATTGATGTAACACCGAAGTTCTTTAGAGCAATCAATCCTTATTTGCCATATACATTTGTTATTGATGCATTTAGGGAATGTGTATGCGGCACTTACGGTAATAATTATTGGATTTGCCTTGCAAAACTTTTTGTATATCTCTTTATCGGTTTGCTTATAGGTACATTGTTCAGATATATGTTCCGCAAGCCAATGCGCTTCTTTGAAAAGAAGATAGAAGAAACCGGATTATTCTGATAATATAAAAAACCACCGAAGATATAAAATCCTCGGTGGTTTTTTACTGCTTATTGCAAAAATTATTCAGCCTTTTTAGTCTTTCTCAAATTCTCTTTTGAAAAATCAAGAACAAGGCTTAAAACAACAACAGCAAGAACTGAAATGGCAGCTTCAACTGCCATATATGAGCTGTTGTATGATGCGCTGTAACCCCAAACAGATTTCCAGCCGTCTGCATATTCGCCCCAAATAGTTACACCTGATACAAAGTGACAGATAAAACGAAGAAGTGAACCGAAGAATGCACCGAGTGCAAGAGCAACAGTCTGATTTTTAACAGCTTTTTTAAACATTGCACCGCCGAGGCCGAGTGACATAAATGCAAGCACATAGTCTGCAAGAATGAGAATGATGTAAGCTACAAAGCCTTTTACATAGGCAAAGTTGCCGAGACCTTGAAGAAGCATTTGGAGTATACCGTAAATAACACCGGTTGAAATGCCCCATTTTGCCCCATAGCGATAGCCGATAATTATAATCGGTACTTGGCTGAAAAGTGTGATTGAACCGCCCATAGGTAAGCTGAAAATAGTTACATAAGAAAGGGCAGTTGCAAGGGCAAGCATAATCGCAGTTTCACAAAGCTTTCTTGTTTTATTGATTGATGAGTTTGCCATAATAATATCTCCTTTCATCTTATTTTAATAAGCCAAAAGAAAAAGCACCTGCAATATATACAGGTGCTATCGGTTATAAAATCTTCGTCTTCCTACGCTTGCATTACCAAACAGGTTAGAAGGGTATAATCTCAGCCTTGAATAATCAAAGCACCCCTGACTTATTAAGTTAGATAGATTATATAACTATTTTGTTAAATTGTCAATCTCTTTGTTTTTAGCGCGTTTTTGACGGAGCTTTAAAAAGAAATTGCTTAAAAGTGCGGCACATTCTTCTTCTAATACACCGCCTATGATTTCCGGCTTGTGATTATACGACAGTGAGTTAAAATTAACCACCGAGCCGAAAGAACCTGCCTTTAAATCACTTGCACCGTAAACCACACGCTTAATTCGTGAATTTATTATTGCACCTGCACACATAGGGCAGGGTTCAAGCGTTACATAAAGTTCGCATTGCCACAGCCGCCACCCACCGAGTTTTTGGCAGGCATTGTTTATAGCTTCGATTTCTGCGTGGTAAAGTGCGTTTTTGCCAAGTTCACGGCGATTGCGCCCCGTGGCTATAATTTCGCCGTCTTTTGTAACAACCGCACCTACGGGTACTTCGCCCTCGTCACCGCTTATTTTAGCAAGTTCAATTGCTTTTTTCATTATTTCTTCGTCAGTCATATTTATCCTATTTTTACTGTTTGCGCAGTCATAATTATTAAAACTATAAACGGTAAAATCATACCCGGGAAGAAGAATGATGATACCTTTTCACCCAAAGTGAGTACGCAGTTTCCGTCATCTTTAGGAATTGTTAACTTGCGGTTGATTGCAAGGTATATTATAGCAATTATACCGACTAAAAGCCAAAAAGCAAAAAATCCAACTGTAACATTAACTTCTTTTCCTGCGGCATAATTAACGGTGTCACTAACTGCCGACATTCCGTTATTCAAAGCGTGAATACACATTGCAGGAATAATGCTTTCTGTTTTAATAGTGATGTAAGCAAGAACCAAACCTACCAAAAATGCAAAAATAAATTGAATTACATTTCCGTGAAGAAGCCCGAATACAACGCTTACGGATACAACACCGAATGCTTTACCGTAATTTTTAAGTAAGCCGAGCGCACAGCATCTCATTGCAAATTCCTCACATATAGCGGGAACAATTGCAATTCCTATAATATCAAGTATGCATTCAAAAATCGAATTCGGGCTTGCAACATCACCTTGTGTTAATGTAATGCCGAGATTTTTGAAAAATGCAACAAGAAAGCTTGTGCCTGCATTTGCAATAACACAAAGCCCCATTCCAAAGCATATCCAAACAGCAGCGGTGCCGAATTTCAGCGGCTTTGTAGGAACAATCGGGGTTTTGTATTTCTTTCTGTTAATAAATGCAACAAGGCCGAACGGCAACCCTACCGAAAGAATAGATATAAATAAAATATTTACAGCATAGCTGAAAGCGGCATTGCTTTGGTAAAGTTCATATATGGTACTCCCGTTTGCCAAGGTTACCCTTAACATAACTATTGATACTATAACTTGAAATACTAAATATAAAATAATTGCCGAGCCTAAAAAAGAACTGATTTTTCGGAGTTCACTTTTTTGGCTTCTTGCAATTGCGTCACGCTTAATCTGCTTTTTCATATAGTCGTTTTGGCTGTTATTAAAATTAGGAGTGTAATAATATTGCTCGTTCATATTATCCTTATTCCTTTCTTTAATTATTAAAAAGGCTGACCTTTCATCAGTCAGCCTTAATAATATAGCAAATAAATGTATAAAATATTACAATATTTTGTCAAATAAAAAAATATTATTAAAGTGTTTTTGCAAGTTCTTTAATATATGCTTTTAATTCTTCTTTAGTATCGGGATGATTAAGGCCGACCTCAATATTAGCTTGCAGTATGCCGAATTTGTTGCCCATATCATACCTCTTACCCTCGTAATCAACAGCAATAACACCTTGGGTTTGCGCAAGTGTTTTCATAGCGTCGGTAAGCTGAAGCTCATTTCCTGCACCAAGCGGAGTGTTTTCGAGTATATCAAAAATTTCAGGCGGTAAAACAACTCTGCCTAAAATTGAATAGTTAGACATAATTTCTTCCGGCTTAGGCTTTTCAATCATATCTGTGCAGTTAAAGCAGTTTCCTTCAATTTTTTCCACAGCAAGTGAGCAGTATTTTGTAATATCCTTTTCAGGTACAGGCTTAACACCTACACAGCCCTTTGAATATTTATCATAAGCATCACAAAGCTGCTTTGTAACAGGTGTGTCTGAAATAATTACATCATCACCGTAAAGCACTGCAAAAGGTTCGTTTCCTACAAAGCTTTTAGCACACAATACAGCGTGGCCCAACCCCTTTGTTTCTTTCTGGCGAATAAAAAATATATTGCCGAAATTTGAGCAGGCAACAACATCATTGTAAATATCTTTTTTGCTTTCATTTCCGGCAAGCTTGCTTTCAAGCTCATATGCGTGGTCAAAATGGTCTTCAATAGCACCTTTTCCTCTGTTGGTAATGATAAGCACTTCTTCAATACCGGAAGCAAAAGCCTCCTCAACTATGTACTGAATTGCAGGTTTATCAACTATATTGAGCATTTCTTTAGGTATTGCTTTTGATGCAGGCAATACTCTTGTACCCATTCCCGCAGCAGGGATTATCGCTTTTCTTACTTTCATAATTTTCTCCTCTCTTAAAGACTTGATATAATTGATGTAATAATATCAAGCACGCAAAATGCTAAAACCGGGGCAAATAAACTTGTTCCGCCCATTTTGCCTAAATATAATTTTTTTAAATCCTCTTGTGACAGAGGTGCGCTGTTTTGAAAAGGCATCATTTGCTCAAACATACTGTCCTCTTCAAGCTTCTTGTTAATTTGCCTAACGGTGTTAACAACTTTTGATTTATAAAAGCTGTCGCAAAAAAGTGCAATGATAATATGAAAAATTAAATTTGCACCTAATATTATCATCACCATTGGAAAAACATCCTGATAAAGTGATACGAATTTATTAAGCAAAGAATTTGATAAATTGCCCGATGCTGAAAAGCTTGATGCATTATCCATAACAAATTGCATAAGCTTGGCATACGGTTTTGCATAAATACCTTGCGCTACAAGGCTTACAATAAGCTGCAAAGCCAGGAATATTGAACCTTCCTTGTACATTTTTCTGAAGAAAAGATAGTACGGCCCAAATATAAGCCCGCTCCAGTTCCAAGAAACTTTCTTTCCCTTTTTGAATTTTTTCATAAATTTTGGAATATTGGTTTTTATTACTCCGGCTACTTCCTCTGCGCTTTCACCGTCAATTTTTAAATCGCAGTTTTCATATCCCGTGTTAACACTTGGAATAAAAGGCCGGTTTGGCACGCTTTGGTTTGAAGCGGTGAACGGTTGCTTTGCACCGCATTTGTTGCAAAAAGGAGCATTTTTGGTTATCTCTTCACCGCAGTTTACACATTTTTTAGTGCTTTTACTTTCACTTGCAGTGCCTTTTTGCTCATTTTCATCACTGCTTGGCACAAAGTATGCGCCGATTGGCGAATTATTTTCGCTTTCGTTATTCTTTGGTTCTTCCTGCTTAATTGCAGTTTTTTTATATTCAAAGCCGTCTTTGTGCTTATCTTCATTTATGCAGTGGTCTATTTTGTTATAACACTCTCTGTGATGCGGAGTACCGCAAACAGGGCAGGTTACTATATCGTCACCGTCTTTAAATTCAATATTGCAAACGGGGCATTTTTCGTTTTTATATGAAGGCATAGCAATTTCCTTTCATCTGGTAATTATGATAATACCTATTTAATTTATTATATCTAAATTACCATAATAAATCAATATATTGATTAAAATATTGTAAATCTATTTTGAACTTGACAAGAATTAAATATTCCGTATATAATATATTGATATTAAGATAAATTTGAGCTATTTGGAGTTAAAATAATGATAGAGTACGAGGAATTAAGATTAAGACTTTTGGAGTCTGAAAAAACAGTTAAAAATTTAAAAGAAGCTCTTGCTATTGACACACTTAAAGAAGAAATCGGCGAGCTTGAAAAAGAAAGCAGTAAGCCTGATTTTTGGGATGACATGGAAAACAGCCAAAAAGTAATGCAAAAAATCGGCTCACTTAAAGCCAAGGTTGCATCATATGAGGGTGTTAAAAATGATTATGATGACGCACTTGTTATGATTGAGCTTGCAAATGAGGAGGAAGACGCAGATTTGCTTGATGACTGCACCTCTTCTGTTGAAGAAATTGAAAAAAGGCTCGAGTCGCTTACTTTATCAACTCTTTTAAGCGGTGAATTTGACGGTAAAAATGCACTTCTTACTTTCCACGCAGGCGCAGGCGGAACGGAGGCGCAGGATTGGGCAGAAATGCTGTTTAGAATGTATAACCGCTGGGGCGAACGCCACGGATATAAAGTATCAACTCTTGATTATCTTGACGGTGATGTTGCCGGAATTAAGAGTGCCACAATTCTTGTTGAGGGCGAAAATGCATACGGTTATTTAAAGGGCGAAATGGGAATTCACCGTCTTGTAAGGGTGTCCCCGTTTGATTCATCAGGCAGGCGCCACACATCATTTGCTTCCGTTGAAGTTATGCCGGAAATTGATGATGATGTGGATGTTGAAATCCGTGATGAAGATATTAAAATGGATGTTTACAGAGCTTCCGGTGCAGGCGGTCAGAAAGTTAATAAAACTTCTTCCGCTGTTCGCCTTACACATATACCTACCGGCATTGTAGTATCCTGCCAAATTGAACGCAGCCAGCACCAAAACCGTGAAGTTGCAATGCGTATGCTTAAATCAAAGCTTGTTGAAATCAAGGAAAGAGAAAACCTTGAAAGAATTGAAGATATTAAAGGCGACCAAAAAGAAATCGCTTGGGGCAGTCAAATTCGTTCATATGTCTTTATGCCATATACAATGGTTAAAGACCACAGAACTAATTTTGAAATGGGTAATATTACCGCAGTTATGGATGGCGACCTTGACGGTTTCATTAACGCTTATTTGAAAATGAAATCTGTTGAGGGAGTGGAGTAAAGTGGAAATATTAGATATAACTGCATTTTCGGGCTTTGCAATCAGGCTTGCGCTTGCTATATTTTTAGGCTTTATTGTAGGGCTTGAGCGCCAGTGGACTAAACACCAGGCAGGCATTTTAACCAATGTTATTGTGTGCGTAGGCGCATATGCTTATACAGCGTTTTCATATATCGCACTTGGTGATAATATTGATGTAACCCGTATTGCCGCGCAGGTTGTAAGCGGCGTCGGTTTCCTCGGTGCAGGCCTTATTTTGCGTGACGGAACTAAAATCAGCGGCCTTTCAACTGCGGCAACTATATGGACTACTGCGGCAGTGGGTATTTTATGTACGCTTGAAAATATTTACTATGCAATCATCGTTGCAACCGCAATAGTAATTGTGCATTTGGTGCTTCATCCTCTGTCTGATTATATTAACAAAAAAAGCCATTATAATAAAGACAGGCGTGATAAAGAGGAAACCACTTATAAAATTTCCATTTTATGTAAAGAAAGTTCGGAAATTGATATTCGCTCTCATTTAATTAAAACTATAAGAGAAAAAAATGATGTTCTTTTGCATAATCTTGAAAGTAACGATTCATCAAACGGTGATGTTAAAATCAAGGCTTACATAACAACAGCGAAAAAGAATAATGATGTGGTTGAAAGCATTATTGTTCATATCGGCAAAGATGAAGGCATTATTTCGGCAGGCTGGAAAATTACCGAGTAATACCAAACATAATAATAACCTCTCGGCAAAAAATATTGCCGGGAGGTTTTTTATTATGAAAAAAATCATATTAAGCATAATTGCCGTTATTTGTGTGCTTGTAATTATTTGGGGCTGCACAAAATCAAACGGTAATAATGAAACAACTTTAACTGATACAAGCACAAATTTAAGCACAAATTCGCAAGCCGAAAAAAGCGAAACATCAAGTACAAATGTGGCTGATACAACGGTAAAGGCAGATAATATGGGCGTGGACGGATACAGCACCGAAAAAGTTATTTGGGGGCCGGGCAGGGCAGAAAATCACCAGCAGCCGACTGACCCCGTAATGCTTAACGGGCAGTATAAAAATCTCGGCGGCACATTTCTTTTGGATGATAAAAAATCAATATGCCTGACTTTTGACGAAGGATATGAAAACGGATTTACACCTGCTATTTTGGATACGCTTAAAGAAAAAAAGGTGAAAGCAATATTCTTCGTAACTTATGATTTTGCCAAGGATAATCCTAAACTTATTAAGCGAATGATTGATGAGGGGCATATAGTCGGCAATCACACTTACCGCCACTATACTATGGATGAAGTGAGCGAAGAAACCGCAACGGAAGAAATTATGTATCTTCATAATTATATTAAAAAGAATTTTAATTATGAAATGAAACTTTTTAGATTTCCGAAAGGGGAGTTCAGTCAGAGTACGCTCGCCCTTGCTAAAAACCTCGGTTATAAAAGCGTATTTTGGTCATTTGCTTATGCCGATTGGGATACCCAAAATCAAACAGATGAAACAACCGCTTATAACGAGATTACAAAATATCTTCACCCGGGCGAAATAATGCTTCTTCACGCAGTCAGCAAAACAAACGCTTCCGTTTTAGGCAAAGTTATCGACGAAGCACAAAAAC